>CALGLY010000803.1 GCA_937959095.1 uncultured Saprospiraceae bacterium | reverse complement strand
TCATCTCCCATGATGGGTTGCATGAGGTCGAGACTATAAGCAAAATTATTTTGGTAGGTTTGAAATTCGCTTGGTGTAATCAGATGGATTTGATTGGCCTCGATCCAGCCAATAGCATTATCCCATTGGCAACGTACCTTGAGCCAATGTTTCCCTTTTTTTTCCAGAATTTCGACTAATTCACCGAAGAGCAATTGTGTGTAAATTTCACTAGTTGCCACCGCTGAAGAACGAACTGGAACCACACTTATCGGACTAATACCATAGTTCATCTGATGTAGTTTCCTCTATTCTTATTACCAAAAATACTAATAATTCAAAAAGACCGTTTGTTTTTTTGATAAATATTCCCAAAAATCTGCTTTTTTCGCATCTTATAAGCAGATAGCAGAATAATCCTCATTTTTGAATAGGTTATTTTCATGCTAAACATACTTTAGACCTACAATCACGCGCTTAAACTTTTAGGTTCTCCGACAAAGTCCCGTGACTAAGCCGAAGAAAAAGTAATCGCAACACTACTTTACAGACGTTTTTGCGATTACTTTTTCTTCGTCCACGGAATTTGTCAGAGAACGAACTTTTATGTTGTCAAACAATCATTTTTTTGATGAATAAATATATTATTGTTCTTGCGTTATCTGTTCTTATCGGAACAGCTAGTTACGCACAAGATTTGCATTTTACACAATATTATGCAACTCCAATGGTACTCAATCCTGCACTCACGGGTGCGCTGAATGGCAAGTATCGCTTTGCCTTCCAATATCGAGACCAGTGGCGAAATACTTTAGATGCTCCTTACACTAGTTTTTCTTCGGGCTTAGATTTGCGTTTTCCCTTGGGCTATAGCGGAAATACCTTTAGCGATGCAGCAGGAGTAGGTATTCAATTCCAAACGGATCGAGTTTCGGATATTGGTTTCACCACCACACAGATGGGAATATTTGGTGCCTTCCATAAATCCTTAAATGAACGAAATAATCAATATTTTTCTGCTGGATTACGTATTGCGTTTGGGCAACGAAATGTTAATTATCAGAATCTTAATTTTGGCGACCAATTCGATGGTACATCTGGTTATACCAATGCTACTTTAGAAGAATTGCCCCCCAATAATTTTTCGTTTTCTGACTTCTCATTTGGTTTAAATTACACCTATACTCCCAAAGGAAAAACTTCTGTATTCCTAGGGTTTGCCATGCATCATGTCAATACACCAGAAATAGGTTTTTATTATGATGAAGATGCTGATGAACAAATTAGTACCAGTCCGCTTTATCAAAAACTAACTGGGCATCTCAATGTCCAAATTCCCATTACCTCAAAAGTTCGACTTACACCTAGAGTAGCGATACATTCGCAAGGCCCACACTTAGAAATAAATGCTGGATCTAATGTACGGGTTGCCTTGGGAGAATATGGCGCATCAGCACTCCACATTGGTGGGTGGGTACGTCCTGTAACGAATAGCAACGATGGCTTTGACTTGGCAACAGCGATTGCTATTGTAGGCTTCGAAATTGATAATTTCTTATTCGGACTTAGTTATGATCTGTCCCTTTCGGAAGTTCAGACAAGTCCTACAGGACAAAGCGTTTTTGAGCTTTCGGTAGCCTATCTAGGTGATTATCAAAGTGAAACAATTTTATGTCCCAAGTTTTAGGGCACGTACAAGAACAGTTTGAAATGTCGTCGGTATTGAGAGAACTTGTATTCTCAATACCGACGATAAAATGCCTTCCTTTAAATCTTATCTTATACCAATACAACTTTTGGATGTGGATTGGTATTATTTCCTTAATTTCAAACCAAAGCCTCTCTAGCTTGTTTCCTTAGTCTGTAAAGTATACTTTTGCAGCGTTTTCGAAAAAAAACATATTAATGGCACGAATTAACTTCACTTTTGAAGATAAGACTATAAAACCCGTGACGGTAGAAAATGTGATGAAAGGCACTACCCTACTCGATGCGGCAGAAGATAATGATATCCACATCAATCATAACTGTGGCGAAGTCTGCGCATGCAGTACTTGCCATGTTTATGTAGAAAATGGGGAGGATTATTTGCAAGAAATTTCAGATCGAGAAGAAGATTTCATTGATCGCGCTACCAATCCGCGTATTGAATCCCGTTTGAGTTGCCAATGTGTGCTACTTGAAGATGGTGAGGATGTAGAATTAGAAGTACATGTACCTGATCAAAATAAGATTATTGGGCATGAACACTAGTTGCAGAGCAACTTTGTAGTAAGCTTGTCTGCCGATAGGCAGGTATTAAGTACAAGGTATTTAGAATTGTTTTCTAAAATATCTTCTACGCATCATAAAAAACAAAAATCGACCATAATGGCATTTGAAGATATAGATAATTTACCCATCAATTGGAACGACCACGAAGACATCGCAATGAAGCTTTACGATCGTTTCGGAGATGAATTTACAGAAGGAAAAATCTATCGCATTCGCTTCACAGATTTACTGGAGTGGATACTTGCAATTCCAAATTTTGAAGGCAAACGAGAAGGTTCTTCTGAAGGACATCTAGAATTGATTCAAGCAAAATGGGTTTACGAATGGCGTGATAATCAGTAAACGATAGACGGCTGACGGGCGGCTTCGCCTTGACGGTGGACGATTTATACTCTAGTATTCATGAATAGTTTAGAAGCATTCAATAATATTCGCACCTTCATTTTTGATGTAGATGGCGTGATGACAAATAGTCAACTGCTCGTTACGGAAGACGGACAATTGCTCCGTAGTATGAGTGTGCGCGATGGCTTTGCACTAAAAGTAGCCGCGCGTGCGGGCTATCATGTGGCCATTATCACAGGTGGTAGCTCCGAAGGTGTAGTGAAACGTTTGCGCGCTTTGGGCATTTCTAATATTTATGCAGGTGTACAAAAGAAGATGGAAGCGTATGAGGAATTCATGCGCGAATTCAATCTAAAGCATGAACACGTCTTATACATGGGCGACGATTTGCCCGACTATGAAGTAATGCTCAAAGTAGGTTTGCCGACTTGCCCTGCCGATGCCGTACCAGAAATTCAACGAATTTCGAATTATGTATCTGGCAAAAATGGCGGCGACGGCTGCGTCCGAGATGTAATTGAGCATGTACTCCGCGTGCATGATAAATGGGAATAATTTTCTATAGATATGAGTTTTGAGCGATGAATTATGAGTGAGGAGTGATGAATTATTTAGGAATAAAATATCTCGTTCAAGTAGAAAAGGTTCACTAAAGTTAATCTTCTCTCTATCCTGAAATAGGTAACAGTTAAGAATTAGTTGTCTAACGAATTTCAGAACATGACACTCCTCATTCATAATTCATCGCTCAAAACTCATCACTCACATCTCATATCTCAACAAATGCCCTATCTTCAACTCATACGCCCACCAAATTTAATTATAGTTGCAATCACGCAATTTTTAATTCAATATTTGGTATTAGTACCAGCCTTTCAGGAAGTGGGTATTACATCTGCACTCGACTTATTCCATTTTAGTTTACTGGCTTTTTCTACCGTCTTGATTGCCGCAGGTGGCTATGTCATCAATGATATTATTGATTATGAAATAGATGTCATCAATAAACCAGAACGCCTTATTATCAATCGACTTATCTCCATGCGAGCCGCTTATCTTTATTATGGTTTTCTCACAATACTAGGCTTTTTTATTTCGCTTTATCTAGCGATTTATATAGATAACTTACCTCTACTCTCCTTATATCCGATGGCTGTTGGATTGCTCTTTTGCTATTCCAAATACTTCAAGCAGCGCGTGCTTATTGGGAATGTAGTAGTAGCGATATTCTGTGCTTTTGTAGCTGGAATTATTTGGTTTGCAGAGCGCAATACCTATGCTCAACTCTGGGAAAGCAATCCAGAGTCCGCTACTTATTTACAGTTTATATTAGGTTTCTATCTCCTCTTTGCTTTTATCGCTACCATGTTCCGAGAAATCGTAAAAGATATGGAAGATGTGGAAGGCGATCGCTTGTATAATTGCAGAACCTTGCCCATTGTCTATGGCTTTAAAACAGCTAAAATAGTAGCTTTCCTTTTCGGGATTTTATTAGTTATTTTCTTGTGCTTCACTGCTTGGCGTATCTTTGAATATGGCCACCTCTACGGCTTATTATTCCTGATTATTGCTATCTTAGTCCCTGTTTTTGTGGTGCTGTTTTTATTAAACAAAGCAACAATCGCCTCCGATTTTAAGCGATTGAGTACCCTTACCAAGTTTATTATGCTTTCTGGTTTATTATTGCTTTTTTTAATTGCCTAAGTACATTGTAAATCTTCATTATGCGCTTAAGACTTCATCCATTCAACTTAACATTAAAACATACCTTCACGATTTCTCGTCTATCGCGTGATGTGCAGCCTTCCTTGATAGTGGAATTGGAACAGGATGGAATTAGAGGATTCGGCGAAGCAACCGCTAACTCCTATTACGACATCACCGTGGCTTCCATGACGGAGGTTTTAAAAAAACTACAATCCAAAATAGAAGCTTATACCTTAAATAATCCAGAAGATTTTTGGGCTTATTTACACGACGATTTAGCCGCGCATCCCTTCGTGCAATGCGCGCTTGATGTAGCAGCACATGATCTTTGGGCGAAGCAACGAAAACAGCCCCTTTATGCCGCTTGGGGCTTATCGCTTTCCGATAATTTGCCAATTACTAATTATACTATAGGCATTGCAAGCATAGATAGAATGCTTGCCAAAATGCACGCCATGCCGTGGCCCATTTACAAAATAAAACTCGGCACGAAACAAGATTTAGAAATCATCCGCGCCTTACGAGCGCGTACCGATGCGGTCTTTCGAGTAGATGCGAACTGTGCTTGGTCGGTGCAACAAACGATTGATTATTCCCATGCTCTAAAAGAACTCAATGTCGAGTTTATAGAACAACCCCTAGCTGCCGAAGACTTAGATAAAATGCCCGAAGTCTATGCCAAAAGTGCACTCCCGCTCGCTGCGGATGAAAACTGTCGTGTGGCAAGTGATGTAGCACGCTGTGCTGGAAAATTCCATATTATCAATATCAAGCTAATGAAATGTGGCGGTCTCACCCCTGCGCGACGCATGATTGCAGAAGCCCGACAACTCGGTATACAAGTCATGGTCGGCTGCATGACGGAATCTTCGGTAGGCATTTCTGCTATCGCGCACCTGCTCCCCCTACTCGACTATGTGGATATGGATGGCGCACTATTACTTAAAGATGAACCTGCGCGAGGGGTTGAGATTCGGGATGGGAAGGTTTATTTTTCTGGAGTGTCCGGAACGGGGGCTAGTTTAATTTAAATTTTATCTTTTATAACTAAACTTAAACAAGATAATTCCGTAAGTAAAAATTAGATACTTGATAATCTTACTCAATTAAAGCAAACCACAAAACAGAATATGACAATAGACGAAATTTATAAGAATGGTAAAATAAGTGTCCGG
>CALGLY010000802.1 GCA_937959095.1 uncultured Saprospiraceae bacterium | reverse complement strand
TACCAATTCTGCAAACTCGCTGCCACTTGATATTTGGATAGCAAGTACCGACCAGATTAAGCCACAGCGTGGCATGCAATTTGCAGTAGGCTATTTTCGGAATTTTAATGATAATAAATACGAATTTTCAGCAGAAACCTACTTCCGTAATTTCCGCAATCAGATTGATTACGGCGAAACCTACGTCAATGATCCGACCTCGAATGTGGAAGCACAATTCGTATTTGGGGCGGGAAATGCCTACGGACTAGAACTTTTTATGCGAAAGCGAAAGGGCGATTTTAATGGTTGGATAAGTTATACCTTATCGCAGTCGCTACGCTTTTTTGCGGATATTAATGAGGGGCGCGCTTATCCTGCAGGACATAATCGTCCGCATGATTTTTCG
Source organism: uncultured Saprospiraceae bacterium (assembly GCA_937959095.1). Classification (GTDB taxonomy): domain Bacteria; phylum Bacteroidota; class Bacteroidia; order Chitinophagales; family Saprospiraceae; genus JAAUTG01. The sequence goes on along the minus strand of CALGLY010000802.1, from coordinate 3,706 downwards.
GCAGTAATGAATTATCGACTGAATCCGCGTTGGGAAGTGAGCGGTATTTTTGTCTATACTTCGGGAGCTACTTACACGCCTTTACGCAGTCTTTATTTTATAGAAAGTAGTGCGAATTATATTTTCGGTAATAGAAATAGCAGTCGCTTGAATCCTTATCATCGCTTGGATTTTTCGGCAACTCTTACGCCTAAGCCTGAATATGATGGCAATTTCAAATCAAGCTGGACATTCGCGATTTACAACCTCTACGATCGCCGAAATCCTTTATTCATTTACTACGCTCCTGATACGGATGAGGCAGGCGATTTTCGAGTTTCCACACGAGGGATTTCTTTATTTCCAATTATTCCTTCAGTGACTTGGAATTTTAAATGGAAGGGAAAGAAGAAGCCAGCAATAAATGAAAATTTGAATTAAAATTAAAACCTAATCAGTCTTCGGGCAACCAAATAAAATCTACGAGATATTACTAAATTATGCAACGAACTATATTTTTTCTATTGCTTTTATCGAGTATCAGCTTTGTGGCTTGCGAAGAAGAATTGAAACTCCCTACTGCCTTCGCTCCTGCCGATGAAATATGGGTAGAGGGTTTTATAGAAGCCTATGTACCAGGCCAAGATTTGTATGGCGAAGAGGTGCGTCCGCCTTATGTATTTTTGCGACAAACCCTTTCGCCTGCTAGAAGTTATAGCTTGGAGGAGTTAGAAAACATTTTTGTAGATGCCAAGAGTGTCACCGTTTCTGATAGCGAACGTACCTATGAGTTGCAGCGTTTTTGTATTAATGATGGTGGCGTGACAGAAGAAACTCGACAAAATATCATTGATGACTTTGATTTAGATGAAATCATAATTCCTGCTGTGGGAGTGCGCGCAGATAGCATCAACTTCTGTTTATATGTTGATTTATTGCGCGAAATAGAGCCAAAAATAGGCGAAACTTATACCCTTCAAATCGAATTGGAAGACCGTACTATTACAGCAAGTACCACAATACCACCGCATGTGCCTATTGATTCGATGTATTATGTATCTCCTTTCACAGATACCACTTTTGCCACAAATATTAAGCAAATGCGCATCACACTCAATGATTCTGATACGCTTAATACCTATTATCGGTACTTCACCAATGTAAATAATGGAAGTTTTATTCCTGGCTTCGATTCAGTGATAGATGGTGCCATTTTTGATGAAGATGTTACGGATTTTCCGCTACTAAAAGGAGAACTACGCAATTTAGATACCAATACAGGCGGTAATCTATTTGGAAATTATAAATCTGGCAATGACGTGATTGTGAAGTGGTGCAATATCGACGAAGCACATTATAATTTTTGGGATAGTTTTGAATTTAATTTAGATAATCAAGGTGTTTTTTCCTCCTATGTTGGTACAGAGTGGAATGTAGAAGGCGCACTTGGAGTTTGGGGCGGTTATTCCGTCTCTTTGCATAGAGATACCGTGCCTAGGTAGATATTTGAGTATTTGGACTTTTTACTAAGTAGAAAGTCCAAATACCCAAAAAAATTAATTCGATTCCACAATTAAGCCATCAGGTAATAGCTCCAAATCCATCTTCTTCGAGTTAGTCGGATCATAATTCGTAGCTCCTTTATTTTGCCCCGAAAGGATATAAATCATCCAATCATCATCAATCGTAGCAACGGATTGCGTAATGGTGTCTTCATTTGCAAAAGTACCTGCGATGACTCGCTTAGCTATCAACTCACCTTTCTTGCTAAAGGTAGCAAGCGTATAGGTATAGTTCAATAATTCTGCCTTCCAATAGACTATTGCATGAAAATCATAGGTTTTAGGAATCTTAAAGCAAGCAATATATTCCGTATATTCATTATCTTCGACTACCTCTATAGGTTGCAGAAAAGCAGCAATCATAAGTGGTGGCAAAGGTTCATTATGCCTACTAAAATCAAGATGGCTCTGATCACCCAATGAAATGGGCAATTCAATAGTTGGAAACTGCTCTAAGAATTGAGCAAAGCTCACATTTATACCTACTTTATTCATTTATCTACTTTAAAAAGTTACAAGTATCCCTGCAATAGCTGCGGTTAGGAAACTCGCTACTGTACCGCCTATGAGTGCAAGCAAACCAAGTTCTGTAAGTGTTTTGCGTTGTCCTGGAGCAATTGCTCCGATTCCTCCAATCTGGATACCAATAGACGCAAAATTGGCAAAGCCACAGAGCGCGTAAGTCGCTATGATAATAGACTTTGGCTGCAACTGAATACTTTGCTCTCGCAAATTGGCGAACTCCGCATAGGCAAAAAACTCATTAATAACCGTTTTCATCCCCAATAGTTGTCCTACTACCATAATATCTTGAGTCGGTGTGCCAAGTAACCATGCTAGTGGTGCGAAAATAATGCCAATCACATAGGTAAAGGTCAAGCCTTTGAAACGCCCATTGGTACTTTCTGCGATACCTTCATTTAGATTGAACCATTCGCCAGGGCCATACATCAGCATGTCATTCATCATATACACAAGGGCAGTGAATACTAAGAGCATCACTCCGACATTAATAGCTAATTTCAATCCATCCGTAGTACCTCTCGAAATAGCATCGAGTAAGTTGCTACCTACATCCACATTGATATTTGTTTCTTGATCTACACTTTCTCGGTCTATTTCTGGAACTAACATTTTAGCTGCCACGATAGCGGCAGGTGCAGAAATGATAGATGCGGTAAGTAAGTGTTTGGCGAATCTTTGTTGTGATTCGGGATCATCGCCACCCAAAAAGCCAATATAAGCAGCAAATACACCACCTGCGATAGTAGCCATACCACCTGTCATCAAGCAAAAAATCTCGGATTTGGTCATTTTTTCCAAGTAGGGCTTCACCACTAGAGGAGCTTCGGTTTGTCCGATAAAGACATTAGCAGCAGCAGCTAGACTTTCTCTACCCGATAGACGCATAGTACGCTGCATAAACCATGCAAAACCATAAATCAATTTTTGGAGGATACCTAAATAATACAAAATAGCGGATAAAGCCGAAAAGAAAACGATGGTAGGCAGGACCATAAAGGCAAAAGCACTACCCATGCTTGGCGCATTCGTTACAAGATCGCCGAATAAAAATTTAGAACCATCATTGGTATAGCTAATCATTTGCTGAAATCCTTTTGCTACCCAATCAAAAATCGAACTTACGAATGGAACTTTTAGGATAAGTACCGCTAATACAATTTGCATCAGCATTCCAATACCTACTAGTCGCCAATCAATTGCGCTGCGTTTTTGACTAAATAAGTAGCAGATGCCAAGCATCGACACTACTCCGATTAATCCTCTTAGTATATCCATTAGCATAAGTGAAAATTTATTTTGGTTTTGGAATGCCTGATTTAATAAATAATTGTCAAAAAAAGAATTTTTTCATTTTCAGAACCACGCTATACTAAGAACACGTTCAGAATGAGGCACTTAATCCTTGAATAGCTAGTAGAAATGGAAAATTTCTTTTTTATAAATTCCTAAATCAGGCACGTGCAAAAATAGAATTTCAACAAATGTAAAAAATCAATCCATTACTTTGAATGACTTGTGCCACAAAAGACTAAATTTGTGCCGCAATCTATCTAGAATAATGAGACCATTTATAATAGGAATTACGGGCGGTAGTGGCTCGGGGAAGACAACTTTCATTAAGAAAATTCAAAATTCGTTCA
>CALGLY010000801.1 GCA_937959095.1 uncultured Saprospiraceae bacterium | reverse complement strand
TTATCTAGTTTAATCGAATACGATGAGGACTGTCCATGTGGTAGCGAAAAAGCACTTGGAAAATGTTGCTTGAAAAGGAGCAAGTGGGCAAACCGAAAAAGAAAAAAGAGGAAGTTTTAGATAGACTTCAGGTACTTCCGTCATTGAATATATTTGGAACTCGAAGATACTTCTACCTTCGAGTTCCAAATATATTCTGTATGAATAGCTAAAAAACCACTAACAATAAGAATACCTATTCACCTTAGTCAAGTGCTTCGCTAGGCGAACAACTTGGCAGGTATAGCCATATTCATTATCGTACCAAAGGTAGATATTCACATTCAAACCATCAGCAGAAACAATCGTAGATGGCGCATCTACCACCGAAGTTGTGGTGACGCCAATCGAATTACTCGACACATATTCCGTCGATTCAGAATAACGAATTTGTTCTACTAAATCACCATGACGCGCCGCATGTTTCAGCACCTCGTTCAAGTCCTCTACAGTCGTTCCATTCTTCAAGCTCAAGTTCAGAATCGCCATAGATACATTAGGCGTAGGTACACGAATAGCGTTACCTGTGAGCTTGCCTGCCAGATTTGGAAGTACTTTCGTTACAGCCTTTGCTGCCCCTGTAGTAGTAAGTACCATATTGATAGGCGCGCCTCTACCTCGGCGTGGCTTCTTATGGAAATTATCTAGTAAATTCTGGTCATTTGTATAGGCATGAATCGTTTCTACGTGTCCTTTTTCAATGCCATATTTCTCTTCCAATACTTTCAGTACAGGTACTATCGCATTCGTTGTGCAAGAAGCTGCACTGAATATCGTTTCGCTCTTCGGATCCACAATACTTTCATTTACGCCGAATACGATATTCGCTACATCACCTTGTGCAGGAGCAGTTAATAGCACTTTTGCTACGCCTGGGCGTAGGTGCACACTCAATTCTTCTCTATTGCGCCAAACTCCTGTATTATCAATCACGAGGGCATCCTTGATGCCATATTCAGTATAGTCAATATCAGCAGGACGAGCAGCATAGATCAGCTTCACTCTATTTCCATTGATGAACAATTCATTGCCATCATCGGCTACTTTTATCGTACCTCTGAAATCGCCATGTACAGAATCAGATTCTAATAAAGCGGCACGTTTTTTTGCCTCTTCATAGCGATTTTTCAATTTTGGACGAATAACGATTGCTTTCAAACGCAATTGATCTCCTCTGCCTGTTTGTCCTATAATACGGCGAGCAGCCAAGCGACCAATGCGACCAAAACCATAAAGAATTACATCGCGTGCCTCTTCATTTTTTTGTGTAGCATCAATGAAGTCTACTAGTTTTTGACTAATAAATTTATCAAAATTATTGTCAAATAAATTCCCCTCTTTTTGCCATTCCAATCCTATTTTGCCTAGGTCAATTTTGCAAGGCGGTAAATTTTCTAGCTTTTGAATTGCTTTTGTTATCCCCAAAGTAGCAACTACATCAAGCGGTGCTTCAAGGTATTTTTCTGCTAAAAAGTGGTGGTTTAGCAGTTCACTTGGACGTGCATCATGCACATCTTGGCGAAAAATAATAAGTTCAATCCCTCTATTGAAGCGCAATTCGCCTGCGATTTGAAGAAAATCGAGTGCAATTTTTTCCTTATCGCGCCAATTTTTAAAAGACGCATCTACAGTCTGTCCGGTTAGTGCATTATCTATCATGAGCTGTTGTATTTGATTTAGGTGGCAAAGGTAAAATTTACTCTTTCTTTGCCAAAATTATTTAGTTGTTATGGCAAATATAGATGTGAGATTTTTAAAGTATGTAAAAAATACAATTGCTCGTGAGGATATCAATAAGAAATAATTTGGAGCGTATCCAGTTCTGCTTTTTGCTTTACAAAATCATAAAGCATCTGCTCGGATTCTTTTTTAGAGCTATTTGTTTTCTTCGATTCCCAGCGCACCAATAGCGTAGGCATATCAGCGGAAAAAGACTCAAAATCAGTAGATTGCATTTTTGCATACTGCATACTTTTCAAATCTTTCAAGAAAATCTTAGCTTCTTTCGCAATAGTTTGAAAGCGTACTGAATCATGTTGTATGCTATCACTTTGTATACGGACTTGCGCTAAGTGCGCTTTATTAGCGGCTTGTCTCCGATAATTGCTATTAAGTTCGTCGGTCAGTTGTTTCACACTCGTTACTTCAGAACGAATTTTCGCCAACTCCTTCAAATCAAAATCAGTATCCTGTACCAAACTCAAGGTCGTAGGAAAATGGACTCTTTCTCGTAAGGCTCTATTTAGATATTCAACAGAATCATTATCAATGCTTGGTCCAATAAGTTTCAGAACAAGCAAACGCGAACTATCTATTTTCTCAATCTCATAATCTAAACACTGCGTTTCGCCTGAAAAGTAGGTCTCTACATAGCTTTTTACTTGGTTTTCATAGCGAATATCTTGCATTTCTCGGTAGAGTATCCAAGCACTCGGAATTATCATTAAAATACTAAAGGTAATGATGAAAAACTGGGTGCGCTTGCGTTCTTTTTCGCTGGCAAATTCCTTGGCAGGAAAACGCAGCAGTCGCACAATCATATAAGTCGCCAAGGCAACAAAGACCGTATTGAGAAAGAATAAATAAAACGAACCTGCCATAATCGGAAGCCTACCATTTGCCAAGCCG
>CALGLY010000800.1 GCA_937959095.1 uncultured Saprospiraceae bacterium | reverse complement strand
CTTTTAAATTTGATAACGTAAATAGGAAGCCTTAGTGACACTTTAAGGTGAGAAATTTTGTTTTTTAACATTAATCAAGCCCACTGTCTTCACTTTGAGTTCTCTCTGTATTATTAATTATGCCCGAGTACTTATATAAGTTGAAGAAGTACATAATGTGACAAACAAAATTATTTGGTTAGGGAACAGAGGCAAAAGAGCAAGAAAAATGGGTAGATTTTTTTTTACCTGTTCCCTAATTTTAATTATTTACGAAGTCCCCAAACATCCTATCTTAAAGTATCAATCCAAATTCATTCATCTACTTCGCATAAGTTTCTACCTAAAAATACAAACATTGTCTGAAAATTTTGAAAGCTTTGCAAGAAGTATTTAAATACTAAACAGCAAGCATGACAAAAGCAAGCCTAACCTACGCAAAACAACTCGACGCACAAGACCCACTTCGTGCCTACCGAGAAGAGTTTTATTTACCTGTTCAGAAGAATGGGAAGCAACACCTTTATTTCTGCGGCAACTCCTTAGGGTTGCAACCCAAACGCACCGAAAAATTCATACAGCAAGAACTCGAAGACTGGAAAATGCTAGGCGTAGAAGGGCACTTTCATGCGAAAAATCCGTGGATGCCCTACCATGAATTCTTGACGGAACGCATGGCAAAAATCGTAGGTGCAAAACCCATCGAAGTAGTGATGATGAACACCTTGAGCGTCAATTTACACTTGCTGATGGCTTCTTTTTATCGCCCTACCAAAGAGCGTTTTAAGATACTGATAGAAGCCGATGCCTTCCCGTCGGATAGATATGCGGTAGAATCGCAAATTCATTTTCATGGTTATAAAGACGGCTTACTGGAACTGAAAGCCCGCGAAGGCGAAGTGCTAGTACGACATGAAGATATTGAAAGCATCATTGAACAAGAAGGGTACGAAATTGCTTTAATCCTCATTGGTTGCCCGAATTATTATACTGGACAGGTTTTTGATATGAAACGCATCGCCGAACTTGGTCATGCGAAGGGCTGCGTGGTTGGTTTTGACTTGGCACATGGTGCAGGAAATTTGCATTTAGAATTGCATGATTCAGGTATTGATTTTGCGGCTTGGTGTAGTTATAAGTACCTCAATTCAGGGCCAGGCAGTGTGTCGGGTTGCTTCGTGCATGAACGCCACGCACATAGTCCCGATTTGCCACGCTTTGCAGGTTGGTGGGGACACAATAAAACGACTCGTTTCAATATGCGCCACGCCTTCGATCCGATTCCAGGCGCAGAAGGTTGGCAATTGAGTAATCCGCCGATTCTTTCTTTAGCGGCAATTATGGCTTCTTTGGAGATTTTTGAAGAAGTCGGAATGCCTGCTTTATTGGAGAAATCGGCAAAATTGACGGGCTATTTAGAGTTTTTGGTGAATAATCTGGAAGGCAATCGAGTCAATATTATCACGCCAAGTAATCCGAAAGAACGCGGCTGTCAATTATCCATACAAGTACGCGACGCAGATAAGAGTTTGTATGATGCCATCACCGAAAAAGGAGTCATAGCCGATTGGCGCGAACCCGATGTGATTCGAGTTGCGCCCGTGCCGCTATACAATTCTTTCGAGGATGTCTTTCGCTTTGTGGAAGTTTTGAAAGAATGTATGTGATGATTTTTATTGAACGCAGAGGCGCAGAGGCGCAGAGTTTTTTACTTAAATTTCTCTGCGCCTCCGCGTCTCTGCGTTCAAAATATTCTTATTAAGCAGAAAATGAAAATACTAATAATAGGCGCAGGTTTATCAGGAACATTATTGGCAATACGCATGGCGCAGCGTGGATTTCAAGTAGAATTGCGAGAGAAGCGTAGCGATATGCGCCAAGAAGAAGTAGCCGCAGGGCGTTCTATCAATCTCGCGCTTTCCAATCGAGGACTGAAAGCCTTGGATCAGGCTGGGATGAAAGAAGAAATCCTAGAAACTTGCATCCCGATGTATGGCAGAATGATACATGGCGTAGATGGTGCTTTGCGGATGTCCAAATATAGCGGACGTGCCGAAGAATACATCAATTCGGTATCGAGAGCAGGGCTGAATATTAGCTTACTCAATAAAGCAGAAGGCTTTGAAAATTTGCAATTGCATTTCGCTTCAGCTTGTACGGATGTTGATTTGGAAAATGCCCGCGCAAACTTCCAAAATGCGGATGGCACTACCGAAACCGTGCAAGCAGATATCGTGATTGGTTCGGATGGAGTAGGTTCGGCAGTGCGCCAAAGCCTGATGCGAAATACGACTAAATTGCTTTTCAACTATTCGCAAGAGTTCCTACGAAGTGGCTATAAAGAACTATCCATTCCACCTGCTGCAGATGGTGGTTATCGCATCGAAAAGAATGCTTTGCACATCTGGCCACGCGGCAAATTCATGATGATTGCCCTCCCGAATTTAGATGGCAGTTTCACCGTCACGATGTTTCATCCTTATGAAGGTGAATCGGGTTTCAATACCTTAGATACCGACCAAAAAGTACAAGCCTTTTTTGAAGAATATTACGCGGATGCTTTGCCACATTTACCGACTTTATTGCACGATTATCGGCACAATCATGTCGGTGTTTTAGGGAATATAAAATGCTATCCGTGGCAAGCCTATGGCAAGAGTTTAATTCTAGGAGATGCGGCTCATGCAATCGTTCCGTTCTATGGGCAAGGCATGAATGCGTCCTTCGAGGATGTGCGTGTTTTTGATGATTTAGTAGAAGTGCACGGCACGGATTGGAAGCTTCTTTTTCAAACTTTCCAAGATGCACGGGCACATAATACCAATGCAATTGCCGATCTTGCGGTAGATAATTTCTATGAAATGCAGGACAAAGTAGCCGATCCTTTATTTATAAAAAAGCGCACCCTAGAAATGCAATTGGAGCAGACCTATCCAGATTATTATTCTAAATATTCCTTAGTGACGTTTAAGGAAGAACTGCCTTATGCACAAGCAATGGAATTGGGGCGCAAGCAAGACGAGCTACTATTAGCGATTTGTAAAAAAGACGAGGTACCGAATTTAGATAGCGTAATGCAGCAAATAGCGGCGATTAGTTTATAAAATGATTTTGTTTTTTAATAGAACGCAGAGGCGCGGAGGTGCAGAGTTTTTTGATTTAAATTTCTCTGCGCCTCCGCAGTTTACCCGTATGGGCCTCTGCGTTCTGAAATATTTTATTCTACTTATGTCAAATAAAGTACTACACGATAAAGCAAAACCCCTCGGTAATTATCCCCACATCAAGCGAGTAGGAGACTTCCTCTATATTTCAGGGACAAGTAGCCGACGACCAGATAACACCCACATAGGCGCGGAAATAGCTCCCGACGGCACGGTTACCACTGACATTCGGAAGCAGACCCGCGCAGTGATAGAGAACATTGAATCTTATCTAAAAAGCGTGGACGGCAA
>CALGLY010000799.1 GCA_937959095.1 uncultured Saprospiraceae bacterium | reverse complement strand
TAGTGACATAGGTAAGAAGATCAAAGACTTGATTTTACTTACTAGCAACACACACACAAACACAATGAAATCAATTCTCCGTTTTTTGGACGATTGCGTATCGCTCGTCTATCCGCGCTTGTGCCTTGCTTGCATGAGCGACCAACCTGCAAGCAGGAATGATGTCATCTGCACCAGTTGTGACTATCATTTACCCAAAACCAACCTACATTTAGATAAAGAAAATAGCTTCACCGAGCGTTTTTGGGGACGTGTTCAACTTCATACGGGTGCTGCTATATTCCAATTTTCCAAAGGAAATGGAGTACAGCAAATATTGCATAATTTGAAATATAAAGGGCAAAAAGAAATCGGTCGTCAACTTGGGTTTGAGTATGGGAGACACTTGAAAGAGTTATCTCATTTCAAAGATGTTGATTGTATCGTTCCTGTACCTTTGCATCCTAAAAAAAAACGAGAACGAGGCTACAATCAAAGCGACTTATTTGCCTTAGGATTATCAGAAGAAATGGGGCATAAGTGTCTTTTTGATGGTTTGGAACGCACCTTATATAGTGACTCACTGACTAGGAAATCACGAGCAGAACGCTTACAGCAAATTGAAAATGCCTTTCAAGTGAAACAGGCAAAGAAATTGAAAGGTAAACACATTCTGCTCGTAGATGATGTACTGACGACTGGCGCAACCCTAGAAGCTTGTGCAAAAAAACTTTTACAACTACCTGATGTTCGCGTCAGTATGGCTACAATAGCAATGACTACTGGTTGATGATTTGCTTTAGACTTTCTTCATCTACTTGTAAAATACCATTTGGGACTAGGCGTGCAGTAAGCGTGCGCCAATTCGGATCCTGTAAAAAGATAGTATGGAAAATAGGTAATGCCGTTTCTAATTCACCCGCATTGGCTAAAGCAATAGCATGCCAATACTGCATTTCCAAATTTTTAGGAAAAAGGGTTTCTGCTGCACCATAAGCATCATTAGCAGCTTCAACATTTCCTTTTTCAATAGCTAAATCACCTTGATTCATATACTCATAGGCTTGGTGCAATTGTACTAAGCGACGCAATTCCTTCACTGGAGTGGTATGATCTTCTACGCGCAAATCTAAGCGTCTATCGACCCAGGGCTTTCCCGTTGCTTTTGGACGTACTATGAGCATTGCAGCCGATTGTTTACCTCGTATATCGCCACCGATTACTTCTGCAGCTTCCATGGCTAGTAGCAGGCGTTCTGCTAGTGGTTCTCCTTTCGAGCTTTGCATTACTTTATCCATCAAAAGCCAAACGGCATCGCCTACCATCATATTCGCTTGCACCGAATAGCCATCTCCTTTGAGGTGTCCTGCGGCAGCAATGCATTTATCGCCAGTATGTACGGCGACTCTGCCTTCCGAATCTAGTATAGCAAGCTGCCGAAATGCTTGCCCTTCATCCTTACTTATCAATTCTTTTACTACTTCTTCGGGCGTGTGTCCTTTTTTCAGTAAGGCTAAACCATCAGGGCCGAAAGAGGGATTGACTAAAGATTGTGTTGCAATAACACCCACACCAGCTTCTCCCCAACTGACCAATGCTCCTACCGAGAACCAATGCGATTGAACTGCTACGCCCATTTCGCCTGTTTCTTCATCGAAGGCAACAATGGAATAGGTAGTTGCTAAGGGTTCGGTGCCAATAAATTTTTGCGCCCATAAAGTTGAAGTAATACTCCATAGTGCAATACAAATAATTATTCCTTTTTTCATCTCTATGATTTCTATTTCTTTAGAACAACGAAATGAAATTCTTCATAGAATTGCTCTAAAAAATGCTTGAGTTTCATAATATTTGTGAAAATACGGATATTTTGAAAACAAGAAGAACAAAAACAATCGACATTCTTTCCACAGGCGAATTGCTCGTCGATTTCATTAGCACCGATTTTGTGGATAGCATGGATGAAGCCAGCAATTTTAAGCGAATAGCAGGTGGTAGCCCTGCAAATTTGTGCATGAACATGGCGCGACTTGGTAATAAAACAGCTTTGGTGGCAAGGGTTGGAAAAGACGATATTGGGCAGTTTTTGACTAGGAAAGTGCGAAGTTTAGGCGTAGATACAACATATCTCCAAGCAGTGGATATGCCTACCACACTCATTTTAGTTACGCGTTCCAAAACCGTTTCTAATTTTGAAGCCTATCGCGGAGCAGATAAAGAAATTCTAGCAACACAATTTCCTGATGAAGTATTAAAAAACAGCCGTATTTTTCATACGACTTGTTTCGGTTTGAGTCTTGAACCTGCACAAAGTACTATTCTTGCAGCCGCGAAAAAAGCTGTTGATTTTGGCACACAATTAAGCATAGATGCGAATTATGCTCAAAAAATATGGCGCAATAGAGCGAAAGCACAAGCTATAGTTGCAGACTATTGTAGTCATGGCGCATTAGTCAAAATCAGTGAAGTGGACTGGGAACGTTTGTACGAAAGCCCCTTTTCATCGAGAGAACAGGTAGGGGAGTACTTTTTGAATTTAGGTGCAAAAGAAGTTTGTTTAACTCTAGGTAGTGAGGGCTGTTTTGTAATGAATGCAGACACCCAATTTTTCTTAGAAAGTCGCCCTGTGGAAGTCCGCGACACCACAGGAGCAGGTGATGCCTTTTGGTCGGGTTACCTCACCGCTTGGCTCGATGGGGCAACACCTCAAAACTGTGCTATCCGAGGACGCAGCATGGCGGAATACAAACTTGGACATTTTGGCGAACTGCCTGATGAAATCGTGCTTTAAGGACTTGTTTTCCGCCTAAATTTTAAAGATTGATTTCCTCTCTGTTTTCTTCCAGTACACCAACAATAAAGGTGATTAAATCCCGAATATCTAGTTCCAAAAGCTCTGCGCCTAAATAAACCTCCGCTCTATCTACAGAAGCGGCAAACTTGGGGTTTTTCAGCTTTTTCATAACAGATTTTGCCTTTAAACCCTCAATCTTAGTCGGACGAATTAGCGCGCAAGCATAGATGAAACCGGTCAATTCATCCGCAGCAAGAATACATTTATCTAAGAGCGAATTCCTAGGCACGCCCCATTTGGAATAATGCCCTGCTATGGCGTGTGCAATTTCTGTTTCGCCCATTTCATCCAATTGTGCCACAATGACTTTCGGGTGCTGCTCAGGATGCTTTTCATAATCCGCATCATGCAGCAGGCCCGTGATGCCGTATTTGACTACATCTTCGCCATATTTCTTAGCGAGAGCTTCCATCACTAACTCTACGGTACGTGCATGACGTAGGAGCGATTCGGATTTGGTCATGCTTTGGAGTATTTCGAGTGCTGTTTCGCGTGTGAGCATTGGTATTGTTTTCTATGTGAAAGCCTTTCTTTTTCCAGAAGTGGATAGTTAATAGGATTTCTAATTTTGCTAATTATAGCATTTTTTTTAAAGATTTATGAAAAGTAGAGAGGGTTTCTCTATATCGCCTTTCTATTCCCACTAAAATTTCAAAAAATCATCAAAGCAGTTAGAAAAATTGGGCAATACTCTAATTTTTCCGTATTCTTGTAGCTTTCTTTCATAGGTTATATTATGTACCCGATTGTTCTATAAATTCGGTGCTACATGATTCCTTCAAATTTTATAAGATAATGGATTTAGCTACTATCACAGCGAAGATTTCAGAGCAGGCAACAAAAAATGCACCACTTGGTGGAACAATGAAATTTGACCTTGGTGACGCTGGTATGATTTATTTAGATGGCAGCGGCGACGCTAACGCAGTAAGCAACGAAGATAAAGATGCGGATTGCGTTATTTCTGCTGGTTCGGATACCTTCCAAAAAATGATGGCAGGGGAATTAAATGGCATGATGGCAGTAATGTCAGGCAAAGTGAAAATCAAAGGAGACATGGGCTTAGCAATGAAGCTCCAGTCACTTTTAGCATAATGTTATAGACGTGAGTGAGGAATATCTTGTGATAGTTCTCACTCACCATTTCACTCTAAACTAAGCAGTTTACAGAAGTAAAAACTAATATTAATACAATGAAGATCAGACCACTATTTGAATACATCTACCTTCAAAATGAGCGTAACCCTCTAGCTGAATGTATGTCGCGTCGCGAAAATGGAAAATGGAAAGCCTTTAGCACACAAGAAGTCATAGATACTTCAGAAAAAGTAGGAGCAGGCTTATTAGAACTTGGCTTGAAGCCAGGCGATAAAATTAGTATGGTCAGCTACAAAAATCGTCCAGAATGGATGATGGTAGATTTGGGTGCACTGCAAGCAGGCGTAGTGGATGTGCCACTTTATCCTACCATTAGTGCCAGCGATTATGAATACATTCTGAATGATGCAGAAGTACAGTATGTATTCGTGGGCGATGGTGATTTGTATGATAAAGTAATGGAAGCCAAGAAGAATGTGCCATCGCTAAAAGGCGTTTTTACTTTAGATAAACAAGAAGGAAAGCCTTTTTGGGAAGAAATGTGGAATGATACGCGCATTGAGGAGCTAAAAAATGTAGGGAAAGGGATAGATGTAGATAGTCTAGCAACGCTGATTTATACTTCTGGAACAACAGGAAATCCGAAAGGCGTAATGCTTTCGCACCGAAATATCTCGCATATTATTGGTTGTACGGAGACGATGTTACCAGTAGAAGCAGGCGAAAAAGTATTGAGTTTCTTGCCGCTTTGCCACGTCTTCGAGCGTGCAGTTTCTTATGCATATATTAATAAAGGTGGACGAATTTACTTCACAGGTACGGATAATCTAGGTGGTGAAGGTGGTGATTTACAGGAAGTAAAACCCGTCTTCTTTACAACTGTTCCGCGT
>CALGLY010000798.1 GCA_937959095.1 uncultured Saprospiraceae bacterium | reverse complement strand
TTATGAGTGCTTCTACAGTAGTATTGAATTAGGAAAACGCAATATGCACTAAATAAGAAAGGGCTTCCTTATTGTATGAGGAAGCCCTTTTTTAGGTAAAGCTCATAATGTTTTCGCCAAATTGAAAATCATTAAAAGTTGAAAGATCTAATCTATTTTTAATAAAAGCCTATTGAATAACCACCTTCCGAACGCCTTGCTTACCTTCCTGCATGCTCTTTAAGTAATATACGCCTGCCTCTATTTCAGAAATATCGAGTACTTGACGTTTTCCGAAAGTAGAAAATCGATAATTTTTCAAGAGCTTCCCTTGTGTGTTATAGAGCATCAAATCCATTGGTGCTGCCGATGTTTCTTCTACTTCTACCCATAGTTTATCTTTAGCAGGATTCGGTAATATATTTAAGCCGTTTGCCGCAGTTGTTTCGTCTACAGCGACCATAGCTTCCACAATAGGGAAGTAATTATCAGAAATATCAAAGAAGATACTATTGGTCGCTTTCACTTTTAATCGCGTGCGTGTCGCGGTACGTCCCACAGGAATTATGATAGAGGCACTCCCTGTATTAGGCACAGCATGAGCAAGCGTATCCGGATAGGAAAAGCCATTATTATAAGACAGCAAAATATCTACAGTCTCGCAATTAATAGGAGGCATATCGGTATTGGCTACGTCCCAAGTAACTTCTATATCTTCCCCTTCCGATAAAATGACATCCTCTTCATTGGGAGAGAGCATCTTGAATGGACCTGCCATTTCAGAAGAAGAAAAATTAGTCGGCTCTAGTACTACTATGCCACCACCATTTCTATTATCTCGAACAACGGCTTGGAAAGTAAATCCACGGGAAAAGGTTGGAAGGACTTCATTATTATCTTCTCTATTGAACTGGATAGTGATACGATTTGGAAAAACACGCGTATCGAGTTCTGTTGGTTGAAAAGCTCTGAAACTTGGCCCATTTCCTATCGGAGATCCTAATGGACTGATAGGACCTAAATCAAATTGTTCCCAAGAGTAGGTCAATTCATCACCATCAGAATCACTTGCATTTACCGTCAATTCAAAAGGAGTGCTAATCGGAATTCGCAAGCCACTAGGCGAAGCAATACTTACTGTAGGTACATTATTTCCAGTCTCCATTAGATCATAGCATTGTCCTGTTTCATCTAGTCGATTATTGATTTGTCGAATACTCATGCCATGGAAAAAAGGATAAGATGTTCGGATAACATCATTTTCGGCACAGGAGCCAGCATAAGACATAATCGTGCTACCACTACCTGGTTCTACTGCCGTATTGGAGCTTCTTTGTCCACTATTCAGGTCTTCTCCACAATTGCTCCAAGTATGATCAGCACCCAACTGATGCCCTATTTCATGCGCTACTGTGCGTATCAATCGTGCTTCATTATCAAAATAGCCCGATACGCCACTTGCGGTTTGTTCCGTACAGAAATTTCCTACAAAAGAAGCTACACCACCTACGCCACCTTCGAGAGCAAAGCCTAATACATGTCCTAAGTCATAATTGTCTCGTCCGATGGTTTCATTCAAGTTCATACGATTTTGTTGTAGCATCGAGAAGGCATCTATATCGTAAGGGTCATTATCTGAATCTGTATAAATAAGGCGGTCATTATCTGCTATTAAAAGAAGACGCACACCTAAATCGCGTTCAAATATGACATTCAAACTATTCGTAATTCTCACTACCGATGCGAGACCTGTTTCTGTATTACCATTACCTCGCTCTTGCGTATATTCGCCTGTAGTAGCAATCGCTGTGCGTATCAGGCGTAACTGCTCGCCATATTGTACAGGAGTGTGTACATCGTCTTTAGAGATGCTGCTGTGTTGCGCATTCATAAATCCGCAAGCTTTTTCAGGCATACTACCACCTATTTCATGTTTGCCATAGTAGATGATGTATTGATTCTCTTTTTCAAAAGGATCAATAAAAATATCTCCTTCCGAAGATAAAATATACGCATGAAAACCCATACTTGTCCAAGCACATCGCATGCTCATGCTTTTATTATCAATGGCATGTCCCACATAGGTTTGGAAGTGTGGATATTTTTGAGCTAAACCTTCTTCCATAATGCTTGATACTGCAATATCAAATGCTTGCAGGCTTGCATCGGGCATAGGCAGATAAATACGCTGATAATTGCCTGAAAACTCTTCTGGTGTAGCTAGTAGGTCTTGTAAAAATTCCGAAGTGTTCAAATTGGCAATTTGAAACTGTTGAATGTTTTTACGTGTTTCCGTGAACGGTGCTAACTCTTGTTCTAGTTGCCATGTTGCTTGTGCAAATAGACTAATAGAGCAGAAAAGTAAAGTAAAGACGATGAAATTTTTAAGTTGCATATCTATTTTTATTTCGGAAATATTTTTGATTCATTTATCTATGAAGGACTAAAATTCTTATTTCAGCCCTTTCCAACTATAGGAATGGAAATTAAGCAAAATAAAATAATAAATTAGCCCCTTTATGCAGCCCTTTTTCCTTCTAAGAATACTTTGAAAAGCCTTACGTAGCTAGGCTATGTGCAGTTTTAAAAGCATCCTTAGAAAAAAAATGACTAGCCTAAAATGACTAATTTATTATTTTTTTTTGCCTTAAACATTAATTCAATCTTCAGTAGTAGGAACAAAATAGATTCAGAATTTCCAACGCCAAGCAATTTTAATAAAGCCTTCAAATTGAAGCATTTCTTTATCAAAACTGCTTGTCGAAATTCTGATTCTTTTTTTTCGTGTTCCTCAAGTTCTTATTTAGATTTTGTCCAAATTATTTTTTTGTTTAAGGCGTTTACAGTCTTATGACATACTTAGCAAACATGAACGAGTACATTTGCTGCTAAGGATTTTGTATAAAATAAGTAGGCAAGAAACCATGCAGGAATTCTTGTATTAAAACATCAACAGCATCTCAACTAAATGCTCGAAAATTATAAGATTTTAACTGTTACCCATCGTCAAACTAATGTAAAGAACATTGGAAGTTTCATTATTCCTTGTTCCGAGGCAGAAGACTTGAAGGAAACCCTCCATAAACTGAAAACACGATTCGAATTAGAAGAATTCTTTTATCTTTCTACTTGCAATCGTGTGCTTTATTTTTTCAAAACAGCTCGTACAGTAGATGCAGCTTTTCAGTATAGTTTTTTCCAACAAATTAATCCAAATCTAGGTGCAACTGAAATTAGTGCAGACTTACAAAGTTATGAAGGTGAAGCTAGCCTCCGACACTTATTTGAAGTAGCTGCTTCTGTCGATTCGATGGTGGTAGGGGAACGAGAAATTTTACGCCAACTCCGAGAAGCTTATAACCAATCTTTCCAATTCGGATTGACAGGTGATGCTATTCGATTGGCAATCAATCATGCAGTGCAAGCAGCGAAGTCCGTTTACTCCAATACTCGAATAGGCGAAAAACCTGTTTCTATAGTTTCTTTAGCCATTCAGAAATTGCGCGCCACAAAATTAGCTAAAGATGCACGTATTTTACTGGTCGGAGCAGGGCAAACGAATACTTTGGTCGGCAAATTTCTAAAAAAATACGAATATTCCGATATTACAGTATTCAATAGGACACTAGAACGAGCCGAATCCCTCGCAAAAATGCTAAACGGGCAAGCTTTGGCACTCGATGCTTTGACTAATTACTCGAAAGGTTTCGATTGTCTTATTGTCTGTACTGGAGCGACTAAACCTATCATTAGCACAGATTTATATAACGGACTACTCCAAACCGAAAGCGATACAAAGTTAGTTATAGATTTGTCTATTCCGAATAATGTGCATAAACAAGCCGTGCAGCAGCATGCTATGGAATATGTAGAAATTGAGGATTTGCGTATTTTAGCAAAACAAAATTTAGCCTTTCGCGCTACAGAAGTAAAGCGGGCTAAGAAACTACTAAACCAATACCTAGAAGAATTTCCTAAGCTTTATAATCAGCGGCAATTGGAGCGCGCGATGCGTTCTGTACCAGAAGAAATAAAAGCCATTAAGCAGCATGCTATAAATAATGTATTCAAAAAAGAAGTGGCAGAACTAGATGAGGACGCTCGCTTGCTGCTAGAACGCATGCTTGATTATATGGAGAAGAAGTGTATAAGCATCCCAATGAAAGCGGCGAAAGAAGTAGCTCTATAGGATTTTCAGGAATGGTTCATTAGACTTGTTACTTTTTAGTTTCTAATCAGTAATATTCTGCACAAATCTGGCAGAACTTTAAGAGCAAGCGCAAGTTCAATTTATAATCTTGTACTTGCACTTTATGGTACTGGCTCCACCAGCTTAGCTCGACTTTAGCCTTTTGCTATTGGCTATTAGCCCTTGGCTGCTTAAAGTGACAAGGTCATAAGGTTATTTTCTTACACTCCTTGTAAAACAACGAGCGTGATAAAACTAAATATCTGATTTATAAACACTTGTAG
>CALGLY010000797.1 GCA_937959095.1 uncultured Saprospiraceae bacterium | reverse complement strand
ATCGAAATAGAGCAAGTGCAAACCAATTTTTTAGGACTCCAAGACTTAATAGATGCCAAAAAAGCGGCTGGAAGACTACAAGATTTAGCTGATGCCGAACAACTCGAACGCATCAAAAATAAGAAAAAATAAAAATCCTCGCTTGGGTGTAGTCCGAAGCGGGGATTTTTTTTTGTGCCTTTTAGACTTTTGAATTGAAGGCTTCTTCCCGATATAATTTTCAACCTGCCCGTTCGTTCAGTCAGGCGGGTTATACATTCTCCATTTTCAATTCAAAGCAGCCCCTTCGTACTAGGCAGTCGCATATTATCTACATCGCGTCGCTTAGCCATTTTTATAGCTTTCGCAAAGGCTTTAAAAGTGCCTTCTATTTTATGATGTTCGTTTTGTCCTTCTGCTTTGATATTTAAATTACATTTTGCCGCGTCAGAAAAGGATTTAAAGAAGTGCAAAAACATCTCGGTTGGCATTTCGCCTATTTTTTCCCGCTTAAAATCGGCATCCCACACCAACCACGGGCGACCTCCAAAATCGAGTGCTACTTGTACCAAGCAATCATCCATCGGTAAGCAAAAGCCATAGCGTTCTATCCCCAATTTATCACCTAATGCCTGATAAAAGGCCTCTCCTAAAGCAATCGCCGTATCTTCTATCGTATGGTGTTCATCGATATGCAAATCTCCTTTCACATGTACCTTCAAGTCACAGCCTGAATGCCGTCCTAATTGATCGAGCATATGGTCAAAGAAACCTAAACCTGTCTTATTATCACACTTTCCAGTTCCATCTAAATTCAGTTCAATATGAATATCTGTTTCTTTAGTCTTGCGTCGTACTTCTGCGGTGCGTGTCTCTAGCCTCAGGAAGCGATAAATATCCACCCACTCATTGCTCGTAAGTGCAATCACCTCCTTCAAGCTTTCCAGTCCACCTTCCAATTCTTCTACGGCTAAATCTGGATTATTATTAATCCAAATTCCTTTTGCCCCCATATTTTTGGCGAGTTCCATATCCGTCAAGCGATCTCCTATCACATAGGAATTGGCGAGGTCATAATCGCCTTGCATATAAGGTAGTACGAGTCCTGTACGGGGCTTGCGCGTAGGAGCATTATCTTCTGGAAAGGAGCGATCTATCAAGATATTATCAAACTCTACGCCTTCATTGGAGAAGGCTTTGAGCATCTTATTTTGAGTCGGCCAAAAGGTCTCTTCTGGAAAAGAAGCCGTCCCCAAACCATCTTGATTACTTATCATTACTAACTCAAAGCCCAATTCGCGGGCAATACGTGGTAAGTATTGAAAGACATTAGGATAAAATTCTAATTTTTCTAAGGAATCAATTTGTGGGTCGTCAGCAGGTTCTACGATGAGCGTTCCATCGCGATCAATAATTAATAGGCGTTTCATGTTCTTTAGATATGAAATAGGAGTTATGAGTTATGAGTTATGAGTGAGGGATTTTACTCATAACTCCTCATTCATAACTCATCACTCCTATCTATTTTACTATTTTATAAACTCGTTTTCCTTCTTTGGTTTCTACGGATAATAGATACAGACCTGCTGCTAAATCAGCGGTCTCTATACGTGCATCGGTTGCATGGAATTGCTGTGTTTGTAGTAATTGTCCTACTTGATTATACAATTCTACGCCTTGCACTTCCCCTTCTATTAATACAACATCCTGAAATGGATTTGGACTAATCGTGATGGCTTGCGTTGCCGCAAATTCCTCCGTATTCACTAATGTGCCATCTGCAGGATTGGGGTGTTGAAAACGATTGAAAAATTCCCAAATCGTAGCAGAAGCAGCAAAATCTTGGTTTGTATTCCCTAATGTTGCTATAGGAAATGCACCTGGCCAAGAATGCCCACCACCATCTATAATATAAAACTGCACTTCGGCATCGGCATCGCAGCCCGTCCATGTAAGACGACTTGCCGTGGTATTATCCAAGGTGTTAGTATCTTCTATGACAGTCGTATCTGGTGTGCTTGCACAACCATTATTTCCAACCCAATATTTCACTACATCTATAATTCCTTCTCCAAGACCACCTGCCCCTGCTGGATACGCAAAAGGCACTACTGCATCGCTTGTACCATGAATTTGCATGACTGGCATCGGACGCGCAGGCACACAATTCTCCACCTGAACAGGCAACATAGCCCCCGTTACAGATGCGATAGCAGCAATGCGTTCTGGCAATTCACAAGCTAAGCGATAACTCATAAAACCACCATTCGACATACCAGTGGAATAGACGCGAGAGAGATCTACATTATAATCGGTATATAATTGATCGATCAAGCGATTGATGAAGCCTACATCATCAATATCCGATGGTGCAAAATAGGCATTGAAGTGTGGTGTACCTGTCAAGTCTAGTAATCCTTGTGGATAGACGACTATAAACTGATTCGCATCTGCTATATTATTGAAGCCTGTGTAAATCATTTGCTCGGTTCGGTTCGAGCCATAGCCGTGCATATTGATAACAAGTGGCCAACTATCACCTTCTGCATAAGAAGCAGGCACATGCACGTAGTATTCGCGCTCTAGCTCATCAAAAATAAGGGTTTCTACTTGTGCCGTTAAGGACATCGAAGCTATAAATAGGAAACTTAGGAGTAGATATCGTTTATTCATAATTGTGTATTTGCTGCATAATTGACAACTTAAAATTGGTAATTGACAATTTTAAAATCATCTATGTAAATGTTTCTCTGACAAATTCCGTCAATAATTAAGGCGAACGCAATAAAGATACATTTGCCCTAATAACGATAGATTACTATAATGGTTTAAAGAAAGCTATTATAGCTATGAAAAATCAATTCGGAGCAGAACGAATCGTAGTTGTTTCTTGTATCCAACACTTCACTCGAAAACTTTGTCCCTCTTTCAAGCTACGCTGAAAAATATCTTCTTTGCTTGGCATATATTGCGTGTATCGACGGATATTCTTGTTTGCTTCCCCTGCTACACTCGGATCTACCCGCTTTGCTTTCTTCCACATATCAATAGCTGGCCAAGTCACTACTTGACTCTTCCAACCACGTCCTGAACCACAAAGCGGCCCACTTGAAGCGTATAATTTCCCAATTAAAATATAAGGTTCACCCCAACCATCACGCGCGCCTGCTGCTCGCAATGCCCACTTGCGTGCTTGTGGAAAATTGCGGAGGTGTGCATAATATACTTTTGCTACTAAGAGTAAAAATTTCCCTTTGCGTTCTACATCATCCGTCTCTTCTGCTGCTAGTTTGAATTGTTCAATAGCACAATTGTAATCGGCATTTTCTAAGCATTTGTAGCCTTTTCCAGCAGTAGTGGGGCCTGATTCTACTACACAGTTATTGTTTCCTGCTTGTATCACCTGTGCTACTTCTGTATCATCATTGGGGCAATTTCCCCAACGCAAGCGACTGAATACCGTCCGAATCGTATCACAATTGGTCGGTGACATCATAAATTCTTGCAGATACTGTGCTTTATAATAAGCACAATCATAAAAACCTTGCACCGCTTCAAATGCTCGCAGACGTTCAGGAGCATATTCCTTGATGATTTCCCAACGTTCGCAAGCTGTACCTTGGCAATTACCCATGCCTAGCGCAATTAATTCTCGAATGCGTTGCTCATATTTCTTGGCTTCTGCCTGGTCTATTTCTTCGCTTTCATATAAATCGACCAATAAGGAAGTGAATGGATTAATTACAAAATCTTGGGTTTTATCCCCATCCTGCTCCATTGATGCTTTGAATAAATCATAAACTTCCTTCTTTGATTTCAGGTGCGGATATTTATAGAAATAATCAAAAGCTTTACGCCCTTTGATATAGCCACCTTCAGGATAGCACTTATCTATTTCATCATAAATAGCAAAAACCTTATCGACATATTCTGCTCGCTTCAAGGAGTCGGCTTCTTGCGACATGAAGTATTCGTACAAGAAAATACCATCCGAGAATACCGTATTCCGCTTTCCATCTGCGGCAGGCGATACTTCATATACTTTTTGCCAAAGCTCATAGGCACGTGCATAATCATCTACCCGAATCGCATCGCGATACAGTACATAATCTGTTTCTGCCTGATCGGGATTAGGAGCATCTTGAAATTTTGGACATGGACTCAAATTTTCTTCTATAGGTGGTGGTGGTGGCGCATCAACAGTAACTTCTTCTACAACTTTGGGAGTACAGGCTAGTAGGAAGGCTAATAAGGATATTGAAATAAAGTATTGGTACTTCATAATATTCATTTTTTGCAAAAATACAGATTTGTTTGAATAAATAGTTTCTTTATATCAAAGCGATACTCAACAACTATTAGTTAGAAGATGCTTTATTGGAGGAATTAGAATGTATTTATTCTGGATAATCAGCATATAAAATAGTGAAGTTGATTAATTGCATATTCTATTGTATTTTTGAAGAAAAATAGATAGGTCTATGGGAATTCCAGTTATAAAAGAGGAACATTATTATACCTTAGAAGAATACTTGGCAATCGAAGAAGTAGCGGAAGAACGACACGAGTATCACAATGGAAAAATCATAGCAATGGCGGGCGGAACAGCCAATCATAGTTTGATTTGCAATAGCTTAGGAACTGCTATTGAGAATGCTCTTATTCGTGACAATAAAGATTGCGCGGTTTTCAATTCGGATATGAAAGTATGGGTAGACAAGCAAAATCATGGACTCTATCCTGATGTCTCTGTTATTTGTGGAGATATTGAATACCATAAAAACAGCGAAAGTGTACTGTCCAATCCGATGTTGCTGATAGAAGTCCTCTCAAAATCAACGAAGCAGTATGATAAAAGTGATAAGTTTGAATTGTATCGTAGTATTCCCTCCTTCAAAGAATATATGATTGTATACCAAACTGTCGCTAAAGTACAGACTTGGTACAAAGAAGCTGAAGACCTTTGGCGCATCGGAAATGCCGAAGGTTTAGACCAAACAATTCGATTGCATTCCATCCCCTGCGAAATCGCCTTGAAAGACATATATAGAAGTGTGAAAGACCTAAAGGAACTAAATGCATTAGAACTCATTTATTAGACTTTATTCTAAATTATTTTGTAAGCAGCTAAAAGGTCTTTTACTACTACTTTTCGTTAAAAAATAGTACCGTAGCGACGGCTATGCTACGATTTTTTGCCTCAATTAGCAGTAAAATA
>CALGLY010000796.1 GCA_937959095.1 uncultured Saprospiraceae bacterium | reverse complement strand
ACAAAACAAAAATCCTACACTTAACTGTTCATTTAATTAATTTTTCATTACTTAGTTCGTTTCATACCCTTACTTCTTCCTTACCTACCATAAAAATTAAAAAATACGCTCTATACAATAATTCAATTCGGACTAAGGTTTTAATAGTGAATTTTCTATTGTACAAATATTAAGTAGTCTTTCTTTTTTAGACCTAAAAAGTGCAACTTACTTATCTGTTTAAGGTACACTAAAGTAGACTTTCAGGTAAGAAAGAAAGGAACTACTATCACGCACAAATTCACACTCATTAAAACAGTGCTTATGCAAGAAAACTTTACAACAAACGATTTAGTCCGTTTTATTTATCGCGAAACGAATGCTTCTGAAACACTAGCTATAAATGAAGCACTTCAAGAAGACGCAGGTTTATATACGGAATATCAAAATTTGATGGAAGGTTTCCAAACTTTACCTAAAGTGAGCTTCCGTCCATCAAATGAAACATTGGATAGTATACTAAATTATAGTAGACATACCACACTCGTATGAGAACATCCTAATCAAATAGAGGAGAAAGCCTTTAGTGCAATTGCGCTAAGGGCTTTTTGTTTGCCTATTAGGCAAACAAAAAGGAGACAAAAACAGTACGTTCTTATCTCCTTCTGGATTAGTATTAAAATAATTATTATTGTTTCACGATGCGACTAATAGCTCTAGTTGTTCCATTATCGAAAGTGACTACATAGAATCCATTACTTATATTTTGCAAATCTAGGCGCACTTGATTCGCGCCTTTTTCTGCTAATTGATTGCGCTCCAATACCACTTTCCCAAACATATCGGTAAGTGCAACTTTCACATCACCATTACGTGTAGAAATATAATCTACAGTTACGAAGTCCTTGGTAGGTACAGGTGCTACTTGTGCGATTTCAAAATCTTTGCTATCGCGTGCTACATAGATGGTATGCGAAATTTCTTCTGAACCATCCCAATCAATCGTACGTAGACGATAATAAGCGGCACTTACTGGCGCAGTATCATCTAACTGATAACTTAGCGTCTGTAGTGACTCACCTGCTGCTTTTTCGCGACCGATTTCTAGCCACTTATCTTGTCCATTTATAGAACGCTCTACTACATGCCACTGCGTGTTTCGTTCTGAAGCAGTCTTCCAAGCAATGGTATTTACTTTGTCCTTTGCTGTACCTGCTAGGTCTAGTAGTTCTACTGGTACTACACCACCATCTGCAGCAAATACGTAATCACACACATCTCCTGCCCAACCATCAATCATTAAATAAATGATTTCGCCAGGCGTTACACCATCTATTGTAATCATGCCATACGTACCTTGTCCGTATGCTTGGTCATTTATACAATCATCTTCGTCCATAATAACTGTATTTCCATTTTCATCCGTAATGTTATAATCAATCGGGACCGTTGTCCAATCAGGACTAGCAGCATTACAATCATCTACGGTAAAGAATTGGAACTGTGGTCCATCTGTACAATCTCCAGGACCAGTTACCCAAAATTCAATAGTTACAGGATCTGATTCTACCTCGAATGTTAGGAAGGAATTATTGTCCATACTTCCACAAAATTCCGCAGCTAAGTCACCAGGAGTATCAGCGGTATAAGTAGCATCGGTTGTGCCACAATAGCCATCGAAGGTTGCTATCATGGTTGCTACATCACAGGTATTACCAGGTGCTGGATTTGCACCACAAGCAGGTGGCATAGGAGGTGGAACAGGCTCATAGGCACAGATATTAAAATCCCCGAAGACATTATTACCAAACTCCCAGACGCGTACATATAGTGTAGCACCTGGAGTTTGTCCAGTAAGTGCAATCATAGAAAACAAACCATCTGCACTATCATCATCATCACATTCGATTTCCGCCAAACCGCCACAAGTACCAGAATAAATAGACATTCCACTATCCGTGAAGCCGCTTGCATTACCCATATCCACGGTTACATTACCTGATGCAGGCACCGTGACAGTATACCAAAGGTCGCCTCCTGAATAACTAGCACAGCTAGGTGTTGGCAATTCACCAGAGTCCGTTGTAGATTCATTCGTTGCTATAGTAAAACTACAAGCCGTACCTACAGGAAGAGCTACTGCTCCGCTACAAACATCATTGACTGGTGTTGGTGGTGGCGGTGCTGGTCCAAAGGCGCAAATATTAAAATCGCCGAAGGTATTATTCCCAAACTCCCATACGCGTACATATAGCACAGCACCTGGAGTTTGTCCAGTAAGTTCAATCATAGAAAATAAACCATCAGCACTATCATCATCATCACATTCGATTTCTGCTAAACCGCCACAAGTACCAGAGTAAATAGACATCCCACTATCCGTGAAGCCGCCTGCATTACCCATATCTACGGTTACACTTCCTGATGCAGGTACCATAATCGTATACCAAAGATCGCCTCCAGAATAACTAGCACAGCTAGGTGTTGGCAATTCACCAGAGTCTGTAGCACTTGTGTTATTTCCTATTGTGAAGGAACATACATCAGTACCAATTGTTAAGGCTATAGCATTCGCACAAAGATCATTAGCTGGCTGTGCAAAAGCAAGAGTACCTACATAACATAGGCATGCCATTAGTAAAAGTTTTTTCATTGTCAAAATAGTTAAAAGTGTGGAATACATGAGGTGTATTTACATACACTCCACTTAATAGTATATCAGCAACTGTTTTATTAACAATTACTTTAGGTATAGGTACGCGACTAAAACATTGGTGTTTTTAGGAGGTAAAATTTACATTTTCCTCGCTGCTACGACCATCTCTTCGCTAAACGTATCTGTTACGATATAGAGCGGGTGAGCTGTTTGGACAGCATTGAAATCTTTACCCATGCGCTCTACGAAATAAGCTGTAGAAATAAAAAGGACATCACCTGCTTCATACGTACTATCCAAAGTAAAGAGACGCTTAGAATCATCTTTGACTTGGATTAAGCTTGTTAGTGATTCGTTGGAAAGGTATTTGATGCTTCCTTGCTCATCTAACTGGTTATCACTTCCTATACTCTGTGCAGAAGCAATTCCATAAAAAAATAGTAGAAGACAGACTGAAAAGGTCTTCAGTAAAATAGATTTCATAATTCAAAGTGATTTGTAGTAGCATATTGCACCATAAAGTGGCAATGCTAGCTATAGTATTTAATTGCAGATAGATAGGATAAGCTTAAAGCGAGTGAGACGACCTTTGGGTATGTTTGAACGTTTGGTTATTAAGCTAGTAAGTAGTCAGACAAAAATAA
>CALGLY010000795.1 GCA_937959095.1 uncultured Saprospiraceae bacterium | reverse complement strand
CCCTGAAACACCAAATTACCACCATGCTTCCCGCCATCAGGACCAAGGTCAATCACCCAATCCGCTGATTTGATGACTTCCATATTATGTTCTACGACTAGGACGGTATGCCCTTTCTCCACCAGCGCATTCAGGGCATCTAAGAGGATACCCACATCGTGGAAGTGCAAGCCAGTCGTCGGTTCATCGAAAATGAAGAAGATTTTTTCTCTCGGTTTGCCTTTGCCGAGGAAGCTCGCCAACTTCACGCGCTGTGCCTCGCCACCTGATAGTGTACTCGACGATTGCCCCAATTTCACATAGCCCAAGCCCACATTTTGAAGCGGTTGCAATTTGTTTTTCACCTCGCGCACTTCTCCGAAAAACTCTATCGCTTCATCCACACTCAAGTTGAGGACATCGAAAATATTTTTGCCTTTATATTGCACATCCAGCACCTCCTGCTTGAAGCGTCGCCCTTTGCAATCTTCGCACTCTAGGCGCACATCTGCAAGGAATTGCATCTCGATAACTTGTTCGCCTTCGCCCTTGCAAGCATCGCAGCGACCACCATCTACATTGAAGGAAAAGTGCTTTGGTTTAAAACCTCGAATCTTCGACAATTGCTGATTCGACATCATATTTCGGATAGCATCGTAGGCTTTTACGTAGGTCACGGGATTGGAACGAGAAGACTTCCCAATCGGGCTTTGGTTAATCATTTCTACTTGGTCGATACGTTTCATATCGCCTTCCAATGCCTGATGAATACCTGGCGCGACGGGCGTAGCTTGCTGCAAATATCGCTTCAAAGCAGGATACAGAATTTGCTTCACTAAAGTCGTCTTTCCTGAACCCGATACGCCACAAACTACGGTGAGTGTATTGAGTGGAAATTGTACATCCACATCTTTAAGGTTGTGCTGTCGCGCACCTTTTATCCAAATGGAATTCGTGAATTTTCGACGGACTTCGGGCAATGGAATTTCCATGCGTCCGCTCATATATTTGGTCGTCAGACTTTCGGTCGCTTCCGTGTGAATATCCTTGTATTCGCCTGCAAAAACGACTTCGCCGCCATGTATACCTGCTCGTGGTCCGATGTCTACCAAGTAATCGGCATTCGCGATGATGTCTTCCTCATGTTCCACCACGATGACGGTATTCCCCAAGTCACGGAGGTCTTTCAGTACTTTCACCAAGCGACTCGTATCACGCGGATGCAAACCAACACTCGGTTCATCCAGAAGGTACATCGAAGCGGTAAGATTACTCCCAAGCGTACGTGTGAGGTTGATACGCTGTGTTTCACCCCCAGAAAGCGTGCTAGAAACACGATTGAGGGTCAAATAATTCAGCCCAACTTCCATCATGAAATTCAAACGATGCTCGATTTCTAACAATAAGCGTTTGGCTATTTTCTGGTCGTATTCATTCAACTCCAATTGCTCGAAAAACGGCAAGAGTTCATCAATGGGCAACTCCACTAAATCGGCAATCGTAGCACCGCCCATTTTGATGTAGAGCGTTTCTTTACGTAAGCGTCCACCCTCACATTCGGGGCAGCGGGTGCGTCCGCGATAGCGCGCCAACATCACGCGATTTTGTATTTTATAGGTCTTTTCTTCCAATTCTGAAAAGAAGGCATCCACACCACCGAAGTGCTTTGTACCTTTCCATAGCATCTTTTGCTGCGGCTTCGTCAGTTCTTGATAGGGGCGATGAATCGGGAAATCCAAGGCATCCGCATGTTCGATAACTTGCTTTTTCCACCAGCCATATTTTTCGCCTTTCCAACAAGCAATAGCCCCTTGGTAAAGCGAAAGCGACGGATCAGGGACGACCTTGTCTTCGTCTATCCCCATGATACGCCCAAAGCCCTCACAACGCGGACAAGCCCCAAAGGGGTTATTATAATTAAACAGTTGCGGACTGGGTTCTACGAAGGTAAGTCCATCCAACTCAAAGCGATTATTATACGCCTCTGTTTCACCGCCGATAATATCAACAATTGCCTCGCCCAGGCTTTCTTGAAAAGCGGTATTCACCGAATCAGAAATACGATTTCGATTTTCTTCGTCGTCTTTTTTTACCACAAAACGGTCAATCAGAATCCGTATATCTTCCGATTGGGCTTCGGCGAGGGTCTTCGTTAAATCCAAGACTTCATTATCCAAAATCTCTTGGATTTCGTGGCGTTCGCCCTTATAATCGAGGCGCGTATAGCCTTTTTGGAGCAGCAGTGTGAGTTCTTGTTGCAGCGTGCGGTCTTGATATTGCTTTTGTAATGGGATAAATAATTGTGCCTTTGCGCCTTCGGCTTGAGCGTGTATAAAATCCACGACATCGCTCACTTCATGCTTCTTCACCAATTCTCCAGAAACAGGTGAATAGGTCTTGCCGATACGCGCATAGAGTAGGCGGAAGTAGTCATAGATTTCCGTCAACGAACCCACTGTAGAGCGCGCATTTCGGGTACTCACCTTTTGCTCAATCGCAATCGCAGGACAGATCCCTTTGATGTAATCCACATCGGGCTTTTTCATACGCCCTAGAAACTGCCGCGCATAAGACGATAAGCTCTCCACATAGCGGCGTTGCCCCTCGGCATAGAGCGTATCCATCGTAATCGAGGACTTGCCCGAACCCGATACACCTGTCACCACTACCAACTTATTCTTCGGAATGTGCAAACTCACATTCTTCAAATTGTTGGCGCGCGCGCCTTTGATGTAGATATTTTCTTTTAGATTGATTTGAGTTTCGTCTATTTGCTGTTGCTGCGTTTCTGTCATGGATTTGCTTTAAACGGTAAAGTTAACAGAATTTTCGGGAGGGAGTTGTGGAGATTGGCAGTAAAAATGTCAGATTACAAGATAGCTGCTATTAATACGCCACCCCACTATCCTCCAGATTCAAATTGCTAATATTCCGATAAATATCTGCTAACGAAACTTCTGCGTCGAGGGTGTGTAAATGAATGCGTTTATCCAAACCAAAAGCACTGGTAATATGCCACATATCAGCCTCCGCACGATACCAAGTCTGCACTTTCGGGACGCTTTGCCACACCAACATATACTCCTGAAAAGAAGGCAAGCCGCGATACAATTCAAACTTTTCGCCCTTATCGTAGATGCGGGTGGATTTGGAAAGGACTTCTACAATTAAAGCAGGATTGTTAAGTACCGTCGAGTTATCTCCTACAAAATTGGGCGTTTCGCAAAGCATCAAAGCATCAGGATAGACGGATTTATTGTAAGCTTCGATATAGACTTTCATTTCGCTATTGGTGACTAGGCAATTCTTTTTTGCAGCAGCCAAGTTATTATTGAGTACAGTACAAACATTCCCTCCTATCACACTATGCTCAAATGTGCCTTTCGACATTTCCAATAACTCACCATTGTGGTATTCATGGCGTTCTTCTAGTTCCGCTTCTAAAGCGAGAAATTCTTCAAAGGTGTAGTCTGTCCTGTCTAATTTTGGTATGCCCATTACATATTACTTTTCACAAAGATAGGGGCTTTTGTGGAGGAAAAGCAAATTTACTGATAACCGTAATTACTACAAACCAGCTCGTGAGGACATACTGTCCGATACGTTTCTTCTACAAACCTGCCTGTTCCGCTCGTCGGGCAGGTCTCCTGATTTGTGCCGAAAAAAATAATAAATTGCTCTGCGAATCAGAGATTCGTGCATAGTCGGTGGTGGATTATAAATCCACACCAGCGCAGAAGGTTTCTGAGACGAAATGAATGTATTTTGCGATAAGCTCTAAGCCCGCTGCCGCATCCGATAATCCAAGAAAAATAAATAGGCAGCTACTGCGCCTAGCACCAAAGTCACCACAGGCGCATCATCGAAACCGAGTTGAAAGAGCAGATCAAAGGGACCAGCCGCATCTGTTTTGTCGGAGAGTTGGAATTTCAAATCGAGTTGGGAGAGGATATTGAAGCCGCCAATGCAAGCAAGACAGAAAGTCGCCCAACGCAAATAGACCCGCGCAGGATTGCGAAGCAAAAGCAATACACTTACTACAGCCGACGCGCCTAGCCAAGTATCTCCAAAATGCAAACCTGCATATTTCGCACCGAAATAGCCGATTATTGCGCCAGCTAATACCGCGCCTAGCAAGTGTGGAATTGGCCACTCGACATACCAGGCTTTTTTAGATGGTTGCGGTGTTTCCTTCTTTTCGCTAGGCGCGACGACTTGCCGCTGCACATTGCTATTCCCTTTTCCATTATTGATTTGGCTATTGGAAATGCCTTGCTGTACGCTATTTCCATCGCCGCGAACTACGAGCTTACGCGCTTTCTTTTTAGGCTTCTTCTTCATCTGTCATAAATTCTTGGGTGTTCGAATTGTTTTCGCCTGCATTCACTTGGCTCTCTTGTATGTCTTTTTGAAGGACATTGCCATGCCCTTGCACTACATCGCCTTCGTAGTGATGATGCACTTCATATTTGCCCGATTTTCGTAGGGCTTCTAGTTGTTCTTGAATTTGCTTTAGGGCTTTGTGCGAAATGGTTTTTAGCAAGTCATTCAGATTGATGGTGCGACGCGAATTTCTACATTGCAAATTCTGGAAACTAGGGTCGCTATTGAGCAAATCTTCTTTGATCTGTGCATAGACATAATATTCAGGTCGTCCTTCTCCTTTCTTGCATTTTTGACAAATACAAGGCACTAAAATTTCCACCTTTAGTCGATCTTTGAAGAAAGGCTCATTCAGCTTATCGAGTTCTTCTCGGATGATGTCTGCCATCGTGGTGGTGTCAGGGCCAGCGATGCGGATGTCTATGCGGCGTTCACTCCCGAAATTCTGCTCCGTCACCATAGCTTCGGTGGCTTTGTCGCGTGTCCAGAAGATAACGCCATTTTTGAAGACTTGCTTTTCTTTTATCTTCTCGTGGAGGCGCACACTCAAGCGATTGACGATGCCTTCGGGTAGAAAATCGTAGCGATAATAGAAATAAAAGTGTTCTTTTTTCTTGAAGGTTTCTTGTACCTCTTGCGGCATTTCATCCATGAGGCGTGGCACAATGTATTCATGCTTTTTGCCGCTTTTCATGGCATAGCAGACCTCAAATTTTTTCATCAATTCGATGAGTTGCGGACGACAATGCTTGTATTCCTTATCGCACCAAATACGCTTGATGTCTTTGTTGTAGAAATGCCCTTTGGGTTCGTGTTTTTTCACTTCCTCATCATCGAAAACCATATAGGTGGCTTTGGTTGCCCAATCTCGATTGAGGATAAGATGATTGCTCAATACATCCGTTACATCCTCGTCTTGATAGTGCAGAAAGACACCGAGTTCGTGGAAGTAGCGACTAAGCAAGTCCTGCCCTTTTTCGTCTTTTATTTCGCAGGCTTCGCAAATAGCTACAAATTCCTTCTTTTCTATCATCGGCTTTTCCTTTCCTAGTGCCGTGATGCGTTCTCGCACCGCCAGCCACTTCTTAGGTAGCACCACACCCACCGAAGGCATAGCCACGATATACTTTTTGATAGCTTCTTCGATGCTAGAAAAATCGCTGTCTTTATAAAAATTAGAAGTCAAATATTCCTTCAAAAAAGGAAAAGTGCTTTGCAGGCTCTCGAAAGAAATGGTTTTTTGGTGGTCAGTTACTTGATTTTGTACCAATAACATCGGACTATTTCCGCCTAGCAATTCGGCAATCATAAGCCAATAGTTGAGTACCGTATCCTGAGCTTGGGTGCTGCCACTGCGAGTGCTATCCACGAGCAAATAGAGGGCGCGCTGCGAGAGAAAAAACTGATGCGTCTGGAAATAAATAATTTGCCCACCAAAATCCCAAAGATGCGCGGTGAATTCCTTGCGTTCTTCCTGCTGCTGTACATCGAATTTCCAATCTACTACATCTACACCCTTAGTGCGGTCATCTTTTTCAGGGAGTTCTTTACCGAGTAGCCGCCGCACGAGACTTGTTTTACCGACACCACCATCGCCTACGAGCAGTACTTTAGCTTCATTGATTTCCTCTGCGCCTTGCTCGGCTATAGCTTCAAAATAATTCTTTACGGTTTCTGGACCGAGTTGTATCCATTCGGGAGCAGGTTCTTTTAGTTCGGTGCAGCCACGTATATAAATGCCTTTGTATTCTTTTGGTTCTCTAAGCCTATACTTATTAAATATATCATATTCCTTCCAAAATACTTCTTGCCCTTCAAGTATTCTTTCTTTAAAGAGAGCTAGACTTTTAATTTGGGTTTGTTCTATATTGATAACTTCTATATCTACATAATTCGGATTATAGATCTTTATTGGGTTTTTGGATATGTCTAATTCAGATAATTTTAACTTATCTAGCCCTTGTAATTGCTGGATTTGATTGTTACTCAAATCCAGCGAATTCAAATTCACAAGCGCATCTAACTGTTCTATCTTGCTGATTTGATTATTCCTCAAATCCAGCCTATTCAAATTCACAAGCGCATCTAAATGTTCTATCTTGCTGATTTGATTATT
>CALGLY010000794.1 GCA_937959095.1 uncultured Saprospiraceae bacterium | reverse complement strand
AGACAGAGGGAGTGCTTTCAGAATCGCCCTCTCAAACCCCTTTTTGCTCCTAATAATCTAGCCGTATATGACTATAAAAGAGACGTAAAAATGGAGGACGGTACGATTAAGGCATTGGGGTGTGGTACTGCCTGTAAAGACACGGTCTATCATGCTAACAATAACGTACCTGTTGTATTTGCACAACCAAGGGAGGAAGATAAACCCATCTCTGAAGAAAATATTGATGCTTTCTACATAGCTGTTTTAGGCAAAACATCAGTGCCATATAAGGTTGGAGAAATTATTTATAGAAAAATACCCTTCGACAAAAAAGAGGAGCTCGTAGCTTGGTTGTCGGTTTCAGATCCTAGCGATTCTGGTATAGCTGCACCTAGTGATAAAGGAATATTCAAAGGTGTTATGCTGGGGAAATCTCAAACAATCATACACTTTCATGATGAGGCTTTTGATAAGGAAAGAGATACAGGATTGACGATTTTCGCAGAATGCAGATGTGAACCAGACGATGAGTTTACACAGCTACTCCAATAACACCAAACCACCCCAAAAATGCGGGTGCGCTTTAGCGGATTTATCTGCTACCTCAAGATATTGTTTTTTGGCGTTATGTAGTGCTACGTTCAGAGGGATTCCTTCTAGCATAGCTTGATAAAAAAAATAGTTAATCATAGGAGCAGAACGATCGTTCAAATTCCAAAGGGAAGAAACCACTTTCTCCGCACCTGCAAGGAAGAAGGC
Organism: uncultured Saprospiraceae bacterium; assembly: GCA_937959095.1. Classification (GTDB taxonomy): domain Bacteria; phylum Bacteroidota; class Bacteroidia; order Chitinophagales; family Saprospiraceae; genus JAAUTG01. The sequence continues at coordinate 2,633 of CALGLY010000794.1, read as the reverse complement.
ACGCGACAAACTATAAGTGCCTTCTTCTCGTTCTTGTTTGCCACTTGCTGTTTGGCAAGCAGATAAAATGATTAAAGAAGCCTGCACTGGATTAGAAATCACTTCATTGTAAGCAAGACTATCGTCTTTGAAATAGATATTTTGGTTAAATTTCTTCTCTTCACTAGCACTGGCATGAACTGCTAGATGGATGATATCAAAATCTTTATCACAACTACTTAAATACTGCCTTTTGGAGGCTTCATCGGCATAATAGAGGCTTGGAGAAGTACCATCTTGAAACAACTCTTCAATCAATTGAAGCTCCATGGCACTTCCTTCCAATTCTTCCAAGGCGGTGTTGCGGGATACAATCTTTCTACTTTGTTTATAGGAATTATAATCCTCTAAGTCTTTTCTCAAAGGCTTATATTTCTTGTGATTTAGCTGGGAATAGGCAAATCCTAAAACCTTGGAGTTGTTATCATATTGTTTTTGGGAAACTAAATTGTTGTAGTACGTATTGAGTGAAAAAGAGTAAGAAATAGCATTATATTCATTTAGTAGATAATCAATATCACTAAAATGCCTAGCTGTTGGAGTAGTAGATAATAGCTCAAAGGGAAGGAGTGGTAAACTAGCATCTTGACATACGACTATTTGATCGTAGTCCTTTAAGATGTCTTCAAAGGGCTGTATATATAGTTTATGTAATTTGTTTGAAGGGATTATGAAATCTCTAGGTGTTGATTTGTCATCTTGTACGCTATTGAGCAGTTTATTATGCAAAGCTGTAATACTTTCAGTACTCTTTTGTTCGTGAAAAAGGGTAGTATCTGGTGTAATTAAAATTGTATGTACCGTTTCATCATTAGCTAATTTATAATTGAGGATGGGCGTTTCAATCTTAGCTTGAATGCTATCAAGACTGGGAATATCAAAGTAGATTCTACTATAATATTGCTCTTTCAAAAGTTGATAATCTGCTTTTTTATGCTCCTTGGTTTCGGCTATTGTTTTTATTATTTCATTAATGTTTTGGTTCTTTTCCTGAATTAACGTTCTAAGCATATCCTCTTTGGTATCTTCCTTTGGTTGTTCTTGATTTTCCTCTATTAAGGCACTAAAAAAGGAGGCATATTTTAAACGTTCAATAAAGCGAAGGGCTTTTGAAATGAACATTGGATTATTATTGATTTTATAAGCACGATAGCAAGCATCAATAGCAAGAGAATAGGTTTCCGAAAGCAGTTCTTTCTTAAATGCCTTGTCCGCATCTCTATTGATATTATTATACTTGAAGAATAAAGTATCTAGCTGTTCGTAGGTACGAATGGCTTTGAAAAGATTAGAAGTATTTGAATTATCTAGCTCATAAGATCGAACAAGTATATTAGCTTTTTTACTATGAAAAATAGTTCGACTTTTGATGTCCTGAGATTCGTATTGATTTAGTTTTTCTAACTCCAAGCCTGATAGAGGTAAGTCATGCTCTTTAAAAAAAAGATTTGCCCATAGTTGATTATAGTGAAGTGCAGAATCTATTTGATTTAGTTTGGAATAACATTGAGAAACAATGTAGTAGCCTTCATCTCGTAGTAAGCGACCATTCGTGCTTGTACTATCATAGATTTCAAATAAATCCGTATAGAGTTGAATGGTTTGATCATATTTTTTACTTACCCTATAATGATAGAACGCATATATATCTTTAGGATGTTGGAGTGGATAAGGGAAAGAATCGAACTGGCTTTCATAGGCTATCATTAGATCCGAAAAAGTACTTGAATCAACCTTCGTTTTTATATTCGTAAGGAATTTTTGCTCATAGACTTCCTTCAGCAATTGTTCATTATGCGGAATTGAAGTAGCTAATTTTAAGGCTGTTTCTAATTCACTTTGTATCGCGTTTATTTCTTCATTGGTCAATGTACTATTAGATAGTTTTTTTATAATATGGGCTTTTGTAATATGAGCTTTTATAAGTAAAAAAGAATCTATATAACTACCTTGATAAGTATCCGCTAATACTAAATTTACTTTGTTTAAAACATTCTCTTGTTCTCTCCCTATACTTTGTTGTACTGCCATTGTCATATTCACGAGAGCATTATGAGCATTTGGGAAAATGATGGATAATATTTTGACCTTATTGATCCTCTCATTCATCGTATCCAACTCCCTATTTTCTCCCAATAAAATACTACTTAGGCAAACGACTTCAAGTTGATTAGGGTGTCCTTTAGGATAGATCGTACTGTATAAAGAATCACTAATGGCTAAATTGGCTAAAGCAGATTTATTTTCAGAGTTGTAGTAATAATAAAGCCCTTTATAATGGTAAAATTTTGCAATTTCTTCCTCTGCTGAAAAAGGGAACGATTGGCTCAAAAAATCAAGTGTATATGCCGCATCTTCAAACTTTCTTAGCTTTATCTGATAGAATAAAATTTGATTTTGTAAGCGGATTCGTTCGTCTTTGGGAGAAGCTTTTTTTAATAATTCGATATGATTTTTGAGTTCTATAGCATAATCTTCAGGTGCTTCCTTATTAAAGAATAATACTAAAATAGTGATTGCAATAGCTGATAATATCAGACTAAATATTCTGTTTTTTGAGGTCAAAAATGCAGAGGGAATAGATGAATTAAAAT
>CALGLY010000793.1 GCA_937959095.1 uncultured Saprospiraceae bacterium | reverse complement strand
GTGACTTCATTTTTGATTTATCTTTAATCCAAAAAATCAAACAAATTGATTAAAAAACTTACAATCAAACAATTACAAATTGATTTATTTTTATAAAAAATTTAAATAGTGACTTATTTTTGTTAAATTTTTATTGTTTATCAATAACAGAAAAAGAATTAGTTTTTAACTAATAAAATTGTAGGACAACAAAAAAATCATCAATAAAGGCACGAATAGCCGTTTCAAGAATAGCACCTTCGAGGAAAAGAAAGAAAAAATACCTTCAAAATAATGCCGATTCCTATCCGCAAATCAATAACTTGATGCTTCAATATGCGACTTGGACTCCTGCTGCTTTGCAAGAACGGCACGAGCAACTCATGGAAGATTTATTAGCGCATTATACAGCAACTATTCTTGAAGTCGTATAAATTTAATACGTCTTCAAGACCTTCAACAAACGCGCATTTTCTGCTTTTGTACCAATCGTGATTCGCAAACAGCCATCGCAAAGCAAAACTGTGGAACGATTGCGCACAATGATTTTCTGGCTTACCAAATGGCGATAAAGAGCATTTGGATCCTCTATTTTCACAAGCAAAAAATTAGCGTCAGAAGGATAGAGGTGCTGTACAAAAGGAAAGTCGCTTAAAGCTGTAGCTAATTTCTTACGCTCTTCCAGTATGTCTTGCACCTGCTTTTGTTGTACTTCATGATTTTGGAGTGCTTCTAAAGCGGCTTTTTGTGTCAATACATTCACATTATAGGGCGGTTTCACCTTATTGAAATAACCAATAATTTCCTGCGAAGCATACGCAATGCCCAAGCGAATACCTGCCAATCCCCAGGCCTTCGAGAAGGTCTGCAAGACTACTAAATTCGTATATTGAGCAAGTAGTTCGGTACAGCTTTTTTGAGAAGAAAAATCAATATAAGCCTCATCTGCTACTACAATGCCTTTGAACTGTTGTAAGAATTCTTCCACACGTCCACGCTCGAAGCTATTGCCTGTAGGGTTGTTTGGTGTGCAGAGAAAGAGTAATTTAGAATGGGCATCACTCGCCGCCAAAGTAGCTGCTACATCAGGCTGAAAATCGGGTGTGAGTGGTACGGCTTTGATAGCGACATCCGAAATGGACGCACTCACCTTATACATACCATAAGTAGGTGGCAGTATCAGGATGTGATCTTTGCGTGGCTCACAAAAAATACGGATAAGCAAATCAATTGCCTCATCGCTACCATTGCCTAAGAAGATATTTTCAATTGGAACATTCTTAATACTACTGAGTACCGTTTTGACTTCGTGCTGCAAAGGGTCGGGATAGCGATTGAAGCCCGTATCGAAAGGGTTTTCATTGGCATCTAAAAAAACGTCTGCTTCTCCTTCAAATTCGTGGCGGGCAGAAGCATAAGGGGCTAATTCGAGGATGTTTTTCCTAACTAGGTGCTGCATTTTTTATTCTTTTGAACCTGTCTTTGTTGGCAGACAGGCACGGAGACTCTGGGGTGCGGAATTTTATTTTTTTTACTTGTTTTTTATAGTTCTCCGATTCTCTGTATTCTTAAATGTCTTCCGATTTTGTATACACTGCCGTAGCTAGAATATGTTCATAATACGCCTCGTACTTAGGCAGAATATGAGCGATATCGAAGCGATTGGCTTGTGCTAAAGCGTGTTCTCGAAAAACCTGCAAGGTATCTTCTTTCCCAAGAATATGAATCGCATTGCGTGCCATTTCTTCTATATTTTCAGGATCACTCACGAAGCCCGTTTCGCCATTGATATTTACTTCTGGCAGACCTCCTACATTGGAGGAAACCACAGGCACGCCACAAGCCATTGCTTCTAGAGCTGCCAATCCAAAGCTTTCATTTTCGGAAGGCATCAAAAAGAGATCCGATACGGCAAGAAGTTCTTCTATGGCTTCTTGTTTTCCGAGGAAACGAATTTCATCACAAAGCTTGAGTTCGCGGCAAAGTTCTTCTAGGTTTCTTCGCTCTGGTCCATCGCCTATGAGGAGGAGTTTGCTAGGAATAATCTCTTGCACCCGCTTGAAAATCCGAATGACATTATCAATCCGTTTCACCTTGCGGAAGTTCGAGACATGTGTCAAGATGCGTTCTCCATCGGGTGCAATGGCTTTTTTGAAATGATCTTTATTCTTTCGACTAAATCGTTTTAAGTCAATAAAATTATAGATGACTTCGATATTGTTCGTTATTTCAAACTTATCATGCGTTTGCTGTCGGAGATTATTGGAAACGGCTGTAACGCCATCCGATTTATTAATCGAAAACTCAACGACAGGCGCGAAGGCAGGATTAGAGCCTACCAGCGTAATATCTGTGCCATGCAATGTGGTGATAACAGGTACATATCGCCCTTGTGAAAGCAAAATTTTCTTCGCCATATAGCCCACCGCTGCATGCGGAATAGCATAATGCACGTGCAGCAATTCCAGCTTTTCGTACTTTACGACATCCACGAGTTTGCTTGTGAGCGCTGTGTCGTAGGGTGTAAATTCAAATAAAGGATAGTCTGCGTCGGTGACTTCGTGATAGAAGACATTCTCATGGAAATTGGACAGCCGCGCAGGTCGCCGATAGGTAATAAAGTGTATTTGGTGTCCCCGTTCTGCTAAACCAAGTCCAAGCTCGGTAGCTAATACACCACTTCCTCCATAGGTAGGATAACAAACAATGCCGATTTTCATCAAAAAACGTTTTCTTTCTATACAGCAATTTTCAAGAATGGTTTAGTCATTAGCTTGTTAATGTCCGCTAATAGGCATTTTTTACTCTGCTTTGCAGAATTCTTCTAATCCTTGTACTAGGCGATCTAAGTCTTGAGTAGTGGTATAAACATTCGGACTGATGCGTATTCCTTGTAAATTTTTAATATTGGTAACCGTGACATGAATATTTTTTTTATGCAAAAACAGATAGAGTTGATTAAGCTTTTTACCAACTACTTCTAGCAAGATTAAGGCACAATAAAACGCAGGATTGCTAGGCGTATGAATTTTGATATTAGGAAGATGTTTTATTTGATTTATCCAATAATCATTCAGATAGCGTAGCCGCTTTTCCTTTCGCTCAATGCCTATCATTTCATGGAAATGAATAGCTTGCCCGATGGCTTGTTCAATCGGGAAAGAGCGTGTACCTAAATGTTCAAATTTCCGAATATCATCCACCTTAGCATCTGGCGCAGCAAATAGAGGATATAAGTTGGCTATTTTCTCTTTTTTTACATAGAGCATGCCCGACCCAATAGGCGCGCCAAGCCATTTATGTAGGCTCGTACCAAAATAATCACATTCTAAATCAGGAATTTTGAATTTAATTTGAGCAAAAGTCTGCGCACCATCCACTATTACTTCAATTCCTCTCACTCTGGCCACTTGTGCTATTTTTCGGACAGGAAGAATTTGTCCCGACCAGTTTGTCATATGTGTGATAAGCACAGCTTTAGTCCGTCTGCTAAAGGCATTAGTATAAGCTTTTGTAAGTGCTTCTTTATCTTCACTAGGAAGCTTTAGGTCTATCCATTTCAAGACAATACCATCCCGTTGTTCGCGCTGAAGCCAAGCATTTTTTATATTAGGATAATCATATTCACTAAGGACTACTTCGTCGCCTTTCTTTAGTTGCAATCCAAAAACAACAGTTTCTAAAGCTTCGGAAGCGTTTCTATTAATCGCGATTTCTTCTTTTGAGCAAGCTCCTAATTTCGCTAGTTGTTCCCGCAAGGGTTCACGCCCTTTATCTAATATTCGCCACATATTGTAAGAAGGCGTTTCACTACACATCCTATTATAATGATCCAATGCTTCTTGTACTACACGTGGTTGTGGAGAAAGTCCCCCATTATTCAAATCTAATAAATTGGGTGAAATAGTATACGCTTGTTGAATAAATCTCCAGAAATCTTCATCAGCCGTTACATCTTTGGTGGTTTTGCTTGCTTTTAATAATTGCTGTCCTTGTGGTGTTTTTAAAAACACAGGTAGCATGATGCCTCCCATACCTTTAGAGAATCTTGTCAAGAAATTTCTTCTAGAAGCCATGTCCTTTTTTTTTCAAACTCTTGTACTATTTGTTTGGCTACTTTACCATCGTAAAGTCCTTATAAGTATTATAACATCAACTAAGCATAATCCTTAGCTAGATTTAGGCTTGGTTGATAACAAAAGAGGAAATAAATAAATCAAAAACACTTACAATTAATACGATTTGGTACTGCATTATCGGTTTTTACTCAAGGAGTATATCTGAATTTTTGGGTATGAATCTTTGACACAAGGTAGGAAAAGCGAATCCATTTCTAAAATGATTTTAGAAAAGGTTTGTAGATTTTAGAAATTTGCATTAATTTCGCGTTCCTTTTTTAA
>CALGLY010000792.1 GCA_937959095.1 uncultured Saprospiraceae bacterium | reverse complement strand
GCAATAAATCACTTCAATGCTTCTCTTTCTGTCAAAAAATATTTCTGGATTTCAATAATCTACCAAAAATCAAATAATTACGGGATATATTCTACTTAAGTAATTGAATACAGATAGTCTCGGTCAAAAGTGTCGATTTTTTATATTCAACTACTTATTAAACGTTATAAAACACAAAAAAGTCATTTTTATTTAAAAAAACCTTGACTTTCTACAAAAAAAATACTAAACCGTACTTATCTACTACAAAGTAAAGGCTACAAAAGTTTCTCAAATTAGAAGAAAAAACCAGACAATTAACTCTGTTTACTCCCCTCTTCAACATACATTTTGTGGCTTATTTTCTAAAAAAGCGTTAATATTCATTGCAGTTATGTCCATCAATCGCTGTCGAGCTGCTTGCGAAGCCCAAGCTTGGTGCGGCGTAATAATGCAATTTTCTATACCAAATAAGGGATGATGTTCAGGTGGTGGTTCTACACTTAGCACATCCAAGGCTGCGGCGGCTAGTTCTTTATTTAGCAAGGCTTCTTTCAAATCAAGCTCATGGATGAGTCCGCCACGTCCTGTATTAATAAGATAGGCGGAAGGACGCATCTGTGCTAAAAGCTCTTGATTTACAATTTGATAATTAGTATCCGAAAGCGGCGCATGGAGGCTAATGACATCACTTTTTGAAAAGAGCGTTTCCAGTTCCACAAAATCTATCTTTGGGTGGGCATCTCGCTTCGGGTGTTTATGTGTTGCCAACACCTTCATATCAAAGGCAAGTGCTAAGTCGGCTACTTTTTGCCCGATGCGACCAAAACCATAAATCCCCATTGTTTTGCCTGCCAATTCCTCGATTGGATTCAACCAATAACAAAAATCGGGATTCGCTGACCACCTGCCCTGCTGCACACTAGCGTGATGCGCTGCTACCTGATTGGTGAGTGCGAAAAGCAAAGCAAAAACGTGTTGTGCCACGGCTGTCGTACCATAACCTACAGCATTACACACGGGAATTTTCCGCGCTTTGGTGGCTTCTAAATCAACATTATTATAGCCCGTAGCAGTGATGCAAACACACTTCAAATGTGGCAACTTATCTATCAATTCGCTTGATAACACAAATTTATTGAGTAGTAAAATATCTGCCTCTTTAGCCCTTACTAGTGCTTCTTTGGCTGTGCTGCGATCATACACTTCGAAATCACCAAAAGCGGCTATTGCTTCCCATGATAAATCCCCGGGATTAAGTGTGTAGCCATCGAGGGCTACTATTTTAGGTTGTTTCATTATTTCCCACTATGTTGCTCCAATTTAATGGCTTCCATTCCAATATTTACATTGCCCTGAATCCCTAAATTCAGTCGAATGCCATCGGGAGTGAGGTACGCATCGGTCACACCCAAATCGGCAAGATTCCCTTTCATCACTATGCCTGGTGCTATTTCGTAGCGTTCCAATTGTTGCTGAATTTGCTTGCGCGCTTCTTCCAAATTATAATCTAGAATATAATTTACATTCTCTCGGATTTGCTTCCGCATACTACTTTTCAGTAACCAGCCAGCCGATTTCAGTAAAAAACTCTTTGTATCCAAGGTGTATTTGAGATCTCGAATATCGATCTTATTTCGAAGCTTATTGTAGAAAGGTTCGCCCGTCATATATATACTTCCATTGTAGCTACCCGAAAGTTTGGTATTTATAACCAATTGATTGCCTTGCCCATAGAGTTGCAAATCTTCAATCGTCGCGCTATATTTTCCTGACTCGAAGGTTTCTCCTTTCAGACTCTCTAAAGCTAGGGTTTCTATCTGTTCATAGGTAGCATCGGTTTGTAAGAAAATTTGAAAATCTTCATCCGCTATAGAGGCATATTGAAAGGGAGGCAGTGCTTTTGGACGTGCAGCTTTGGGTTCTCGCCCAACAACAATGCTCGGCTTAGAATCAATGGCAATCGTAAATTCAATTTTATCGCCTGTATTTTCGAGTGATGACATGGCTATCCGCTCTGGATTGATAAGCATCCATGTTTTGTATTCTTCGGATACTTCCATGGGTTCATGTATTTGCTTCCACGCTGCTTCCATATTTGCGCGAAGGTCAAATCCATCTTTTAGCTGATCGTCAATAGATTTTGTAATGATTTCTTTACTTCTATCTATTACAATATCTCCTACAAATTGTGCTGGCACACTGATGCCTGCGACTTTTAGTTTAGGGCGTTTGTACCATTCGTAGGTTTCTATTTCTGATTTGGTTTCTAGTGTCCAGTCTTCTTTGATTTCATAATCAGTAAAGAATTGTAGCGCCAACTCTGCATCTGCATTCACTTTAGTGAAGCCAATATCCTTTGTAATAAACAACTTCAGTGGCACGAGGTACTTGATACGCTGATTCTCTAAACCTAGCGTAATATTATCGAGTTTTTCGGCTTTTACTTTTAGTCCTTCTTCTTCAAAATTTCCGCTTTCCGCTAAGGCTACTTCAAATTGAGCATTTATCATTTTTTCTAGCTCCTTTATATCTAAGCTTACTGGAATATTCACGATAGAAGTTTCGACAGTAGGCTCTATAAAACTATATGATTCCTTAGGTTTTTCTAATTCTTTTTCTGGCACTATTTCTATTATTTCCTCTTCTGTTTCTGCTCCAGCATCTTTAGTTACGTCTATTTCTCTCCCTTTTGTTTCCTCTTCTCCCTCTGGCGCAATCACATCCAAGTATTCATCATCTTGCTTTTGTGTAGTAGTTTGCTGTTTTTTATTATTGCAAGCAGCCATAAATAGCATTATTCCAAATAAGAGTACACTATATTTTAGACCACTGCTAGTCATAATTCGACGATTCATATTGATATAAATTTTTCTATTTGCTGATGACTCCAGCTTTTAGCAGAGTTTACAGACTACTTCATAGAGACGTGAAGATATATAAAAGTGGTACGCTATTAACAGTTTTTTATGGTGGTAAGTATTAGGGCATAAAAAAATCCTGCCTTTGTAGACAGGATTTGAACATACCTTTTTGTTTTTGTTTAGCTTTTCTATTATTTAGACTTTATCCTAAAAAAATCATTTCTTAAATTTAAGTACAGAACAAATGTAGGACAGAATGATTTGTGAATATTTTTTTTAACAAAAAATTAACCTTTAATTAAAATTGATACTGCTTAATAAATTCCCAATTTAGGATTTAATTTAAATTGAGACAAGCAAACCATAGATTTAGGCAAAACGGAAGAATAAATCAACATAAAATTATGCATGCCATAAATTAAGGATTAATAAAACACCTTAAAAAAAGAAAGTCATTTCAATATTTGTTAATATATTGAGAAATCATCTTAGGCAACTCCCAATAAAAAATTGCACATTTTATTAATGTGAATTGCCTTGACTTTTAAAAGAATTCAAAAATAAATTGACAGTATGATTAAGAAGGTAATGGCTATCGCACTAGTAGGAGCTATGCTATTTGCTTGTGGTGGGGAGCAAGACAACAACAATAGCAATAAACCTAGCAAAAAAATAGCAAAGGCAGTAGATGGAAAAAAAATCTATCAAAGAAATTGTGTCGTTTGTCATGGCGTATATGGAGACATGGGCGCAAGCGGGTCTTTTGATTTAACTACCTCTAAACTAAGCTTAGAAGAATGCATAGCGGTTATCGCAAAAGGTAGAGCTACAACGGTTATGGTGGGATTCGAAGATCTTTTGAGTGCAGAAGAAATTACTGCCGTTGCAGAATATACTGGAACACTCAAAAAATAAGTTGTGAAAGAACGAACCTATTCCATAGTAGGACTAATGTCGGGTAGCTCTTTAGATGGCTTAGATGTGGCGCACTGTGCATTTACCTTAGCTGATTCGCCAGCATTTGAAATCAAAAAGTGGGAATTATTGGAAGCAGAAACGCTTCCTTATAGTAAGCTTTGGCAAGAACGACTTACTGAATTGCCGCAGCAATCGGCGCGCATTTTTGCTGCTACACATGTACAATATGGTCATTATTTAGGGGAATTAGTCGCAGCTTTCTTAAAGCAACATCAAATTCAACCTGACTGTATTGCGTCGCATGGACATACTATTTTTCATCATCCAGAGGAGCAATTTACAACACAAATAGGCGATAGCGCAGCAATTGCCGCGCAGACTAATTGCAAAGTCATTTCCGATTTTAGGGCAATGGACGTAGCACTTGGTGGGCAAGGCGCACCACTCGCTGCTATTGCGGATAAGTTGCTCTTCTCCGATTATGA
>CALGLY010000791.1 GCA_937959095.1 uncultured Saprospiraceae bacterium | reverse complement strand
CATATTGGCGAATCGGGAAGTCTATTAGGCGAATTAGAACAGCTTTTATTTCAATAGGAAACACGAAAATATTGTTATTTCTGCCCTTATTTCTAGCATTTCATAGGAATATTTAGAATTCATTTTAAGGCAATTTTAAAGCGATTTCAGGCTATTTATGATGGCTATCAATACGTATGTCATTTTTTTTGTTTTCTTCAAATAGAGGTGAAATCGTATTTTTTTAATAAAAAATATAAAATTCAATCAGATACACGAAAGATACTCAATGGGTATCTTTTGTGTATCTTATTTGTATCTAAAGGAGTTCAATTGGATATATCAGCTTTTGCCTAACTTATCCCAAAGCGCATTCACCAAAACGGCTTTCTTGGATAGTCCTGTTTGCTTCGCTTCTTCGTCGAGCGCATTGTATAAATTTTCGGGGAGTTTTACATTGAAGGGGATTAGCTTCTGCTTTCTTGTTACAGATTTTTTGCTTTCGGTCAGGTTGCCTAAGACGCTATCAATTTTCTGATCAGAAGGTTTTTTGCTTTTGCTAGGCTGCAGGCTTTTAAATTCTTTTTTCTTCATGATGCAATGATTGAACCTGCCCGACAAATATTCAGGCGGGTTTTGAATGAGTAAAATGAGTGAATAGGAACGTTTAGTTTTTAAAGCTTAGAAGCTATTTCGTAGACTTCTTTCGAGAGGGCATTCATTTCTTTTTTCGCTTTGGCATTGTCCCATTCTAATACGCCCAAGCCATTGGCATTTGCTTCGCCGTAGGCATTGCGTTTTGCTACTAGGGTTTCCATCATCCCGACATTGTAAACCTCCTGATGCTGTTTTAAAGCCTCCAGATACGCTTTGTGCATATTTACGTTCTTCTCGTAGCGATTGACGATAAAGTACGTAGGAAGGGCTGCATCGAGGCGAGAGCGTAGTAACTCGATATGCTCAAGGAACTTTTCGGTAGCCCAAATATCGCCACCGCCTGTGGTGCTGACGGGAATGAGCGATAAATCACTCTTGGCAACTGCCTTGCTGGTGACTTGCTCGATGGCTGGTGGGCAATCTACAATCACGATTTCGTATTTGCTTGCCAATTGGTTGATGGTTTTGCTAATATCGCCCTGTTCGCCGATGTGATAAACGGGAACACTGGTAGCATCATCATCTCGAAAGCGCGCCCAAATGCTGGAACTTTCGTTTTTATCGGCATCTAGCACGCAGACATCTTTGCCTTGATGTGCAAAAACAACTGCAAGATTTTGGCTAATAGTTGATTTGCCAACTCCGCCTTTGAAACTAATAACGGTCAGTATCATAAATCTTCATTTCTTGTTTTGTGTATCTAAAATGTATCTATTGTGTGTTTTAAGGGTATCTTATTTGAAAAAACCAAAATGCCATGCTAAAAAACCAATTGTAGCCAAGAAGAAAAATAAAACCCCAAACAGGATTTTTATACGTCGTTTTCGCTTGAGTTCATCTGATACAAAAAGTTTCAAGGAGTCCACTTCATTACTTGATACTTGCCTCAAAGACAAAATCAATTTACTGATCCTGACTTCCTCTTTTGAGTAGGCTTCTGGCGATTTTGCAATTTCTTCTAATTGTTCTCTACTTAGTTTATTGAAGAGATGTGTTTCAAAATTATTATTGAGAGGATTTTTCATACTTGTGAAAACCTATTTGTGTATCGGGAAGATATATTCCGTGTATCTATAAAGTAGTAAAACGATATACAATGGGCGGAATGTATGGAATTAGAATTTATTTATACTAATGTTTGCTACTAAATTTTTTAGTTCTACCTAAAATTAGGTGATGTGTTCAAGTACAAGCGCAAAATTGAACTTGCGTTTGACACTTGAACTTTTACCAAGTAAAATCAAGAGATAGGGTAGGGGAGTGAGGCTAATTCAGTTGCTGGAAAAATGAATATGATTTTTTTAATGAAAGTAAAAATGAAAAATTGCCTTCAAGTACCATTTCATTCTTTAGAAAAGGCATGGGTTTCAAATTTTCATTTTTATTTAATTTGCTGCTAGGGAAGTGCTTTAAAAGAAAATAAGGATAATGCCTGTAGCAATGAGGGTAAGGAAAATACCGCTGATGAAAAAATAGAAGGCTAGACGAATACGCGCCATTTTTGTACCAAGGCGTTTGCCGACATAATAGAGGTCTTGGGCGAGGTGTGCGCTAAGGAGGTCACTTTCAGATAAGCCTTCTTGGAGGTAGTCGTAGAATTCGTTGGCTTCCATTTGATAGAAGTTGCCGAAGAAAAAAGGACTTGGCTTAATGCCTGGATACATACTTGCTCGTTTTTCATCGAAACCAGAGGGAATAAGCACCCAAGCGGCTTGATAAATAGTAAGAAAGCAGGTGATGCTCGCCAAAAGAAATGGAATGTAGAGGTAGTTTTCGAATAGCATTTCGGTATTGGCTAACACATAAGGCACGATAGCCGTGAGCATGAGGGCGTTTAGCGTAAGGAGTACATTAGCTTTGTTGTCGGCAATAGCCGTGAGTTCGATATTGTTGCGCTGTGTGGTGCGAAGAATATTGATGGTTTTGCTGGTTAGCCCTTTTTCCTTTTTCTTTTTTTCCTGTGTCATGCGCTTTATGAATCCAAACAAGCTCTAAGGAATTGGTAAAAATCAATCTTCCAAAGTTAAAGTGGAAGATTAATTTTTTATTAATTGCTAAATACACAACTTACCGACGAGTGGCAGGCTGAATGTTTGAGCTTGTATTTTCATTTATTTTGACTGTAGGAGAATAGTTTTCTTCTCGCACAGCACTAGAGAGGGTTTCTACAGATAAAGTTAGGTAGAAACTATCTATATAATCAAGCATTTCCTTTTTTGTACTACTTTTTAGCAACTTTGATGTTTTTATCAGGCTGAAAATAGCAGCTTCTTTTGCTCTAAAATGCTCCAAAACAGGCTCAATAGTCGCTAAATCTTCTGGAAAACCCAAATAAACGCGTTCCGTTAGGGTACTTAATCCATAATTTGAATTTGGAACAGCATAAGGTGCATTCACAAGTCCTGCAAAATCGAAGTCGTAAGGAATAGCAAGTACCTTATCGTTTTTCGCTACGAATTTCAGGTTTTTCTCTACTCTCCAATTCCAATCCGTATTCCCAATCATATATTGGAACACTGCCATCGTTTGCATCTGCTCTTTCACGAAAGGAATATCGCCACCGTTTGCCGATGTTTTCTTGTATTTAGCTGCACCAATACGCTTCCGAAGCTGTGCGGTATCTTCAATCAGAAAGCCGAATTGCTTCATCTTGCGATTAGACTGGGTGTCTTTGTAAGTGATTTTTAGCAATTGTACTCGGAAACTCTCTTCGCTCAGCTCGTTGTATATTTTATAGCCTAAATACTCTCTCATAATGAGGTCTTTCGCTATTTCCGCATCTTCTGGGCAGTGATTGACGAGCTTGAAGTCGTTGTGCTTGGCTAGTCCGGCTGTTTTGAGTGCGTCCTTATCAAAATAGATTTTCAAAGGAGGGATACCACTACAGCGCATTCTTCTGAATTTGCCGCGTAGTTTTACTTTTATGTCCCAGGTTTGGAGTTCGCCACCTGCATCTTTGTAGCTTAGTGTAGCAGGATGTTTTTCTTCGCTTCTCCAATTGGTTGTAATGGCATCTACATCTAGTTCGATGCTTACATTTGCTAGTTCTTCATAGCCTATTGCATCGAAAATGCTTGGGCTGTTGGTCGCGCCAAGTGCCGTTGTGAAAAGAAAAAGGGTGAATACTATATAAAATCGGATACGTGTCATTACTTCTTTTGTTTGATACAAATATCCGACGAAAAGTAGGGTAGGGCTAGGTTAAAAATGGGGTTTTTAGGGTTAAAATGGGACTAGTCTATAATTGTACGATTTCTAGTAACTAATGGTGACGTAAAATAGTATAACTACTATTCCAACACAAAAACAACGAGAAACATGGAACTCCTATACGTCTGGATAGAAAAATACCGAAACATAGAACAAGAAGGATTTAATTTTAGCCCACGCTGGCGATTTGACTATAATCCTGAAACGGGGTTCTTGGATATAGAAGACCGAAGTAAACAAGTGATTGATGATTTCTTTGGAGAGTGTATTTCTAATGTGACGGCTATTGTTGGGGTGAATGGGAGTGGGAAGACTACATTAATCACTTTCTTGGTTAATCTTATTAACGGTAAAGACGAAAATGGAATTTGTATATTTTTATCTGGAGGTAAACTTATTGTAGGGACTTTCTTCGGTGATGAAGATAGAAAATTAGATTTTGATAAAAAATACTACGAAAAAATTAACAAAGTTAATTGGCATGTAGACTTACGAAAGAGAATGCGTAAAATTCGTGGGGCTTATATATCTCATTTTTTTAATGGATGGAGTGAAATTCACAGTAGTCCTAAATATATCTTTGATTTGAGTACCAACTATTTCTTACAGAGATATGAAGCAAAAAACCAACAGAATAAATATAATTCTAGTGTTTCAGCATCTAATAAATTCAGAATATTAGAGATAAAAAAGCAAGCTAGATTTGTAGCTGCATTCAATCTTTTGGAAAATAATATACGGTTTCAATTACCTGGTTTTTTGTTGTTTGATAGTAATGGTGAATATGAGAGTGAAACGCTTATTAAATTACTAGAACGAAAAACTAAACTCGAAGAAAATACTATAACAAAAATCAGAAAAATAGATGCTTATCTAGCTACAAATGATTTCATAGGAGAAATAATAAACACTCTTTGTTTTTATTCTTTAATCGAAAGATTTCGTATTACTGAAGGCGAACCTTTTTATATTCTACTTGATGATTTTATAGAAAATATCGAAAAACGAAGAGCATTTGTTGATTTCCAATTTTCTCAAGATTCGCCATTAGAAGTAACGCAAATACCCCATCTTGTTAAGTTCATCTCAAATAATTTTACATTTAACGAAAATAGACAAGAATATCTACTTCCTATTCAAGCTCTAGAAAAATTCTTTGACTATTGTATGGGTATAGGATGGGCTGAGAGGTGTTTTTATTTTGAATGGAGATTTGGAGAACAACAACAATATGGAAGTTTAAGTAGTGGCGAAGAACACTTGATAAATATATTTTCTAGAATTCATGCAAGAAATTTTACTACAAGTTCAGGTTCTCCAATAATGATTTTTCTTGATGAAGCAGAACTTGGTCTACATCCTGAATGGCAACGAAAATTTATTGATACTTTAACAAAGCTTCTACCTAAAATACTGCCAGATGAGAGCAAAATCCAAATCATTCTAAGCACACATTCCCCATTCATTTTATCAGATTTACCAAAAGAAAACGTAATTTTCCTAAGCAAATACGAGCAAGGAAAATGCAAAGTACATGATGGACTAAAAGACAAAAAGCAATCCTTTGGCGCAAATATTCATACCCTGCTTTCGGATGGGTTTTTTATGGATAGTTTGATTGGAGAATTTGCTAAAGGCAAAATAGATGAAGTAATTGACCTTTTGAATGAAAAATCAACGGGCTTAATAGACAAAGATTCACAGAAAATTATTGATATGATAGGTGAACCCATATTGCAACGCGAATTGCAGCGCATAAT
>CALGLY010000790.1 GCA_937959095.1 uncultured Saprospiraceae bacterium | reverse complement strand
ACTTTAGTTAAGCAAAAGCCTTATCCACAATCGCTTTCTGATCCTCTTCATGTACTTTTTTGAAGCCTGTAGCAGGCGAAGCACTTAGTTTGCGCGTGATCGGTGTAATTTCTACTTTGCGGAAGGCGTGACTCAATAAATACCGCCAAGTACCCATGTTTTCAGGCTCTTCTTGCACCCAAAACTTCTCTGCATTGCTATATTTCTTGAATATGGCATTGAGTTGTTTCTTTGGCAATGGATAAAGCTGTTCCATCCGGACAATCGCCACATCATCGCGCTTATCGGCTTCTTTCTTTTCCAATAAATCGAAGTAAACCTTACCGGTACAAAGTAACAGTCGCTTGACTTTCTTAGCACTTCTCGCGCCTACTGCTGGATCATCTATTACTTCATGGAAGCGCGTGCCTGTTCCAAAATCCTTGATATCCGAAATTACTTTTGGGTGACGCAGCCCTGATTTTGGTGTCATCACCACCAATGGCTTGCGGAATGGACGTGCCAATTGCCGACGCATGATATGGAAAAAATTCGCAGGTGTCGTACAGTTCGCTACTGTCATATTGAACTCTGCACAAGACTGTAAGAAACGTTCCACGCGACCACTAGAATGTTCTGGTCCTTGCCCTTCGTAGCCATGCGGTAGGAGTAGCACCAAGCCACTCATGCGTTGCCACTTACTCTCTGCTGCGGAGATATACTGATCTACAATAGTTTGTGCGCCATTGTAGAAATCACCAAATTGTCCTTCCCAGATTACTAAATCATTTGGCGTAGCCAAAGAATAACCATATTCAAAACCCATCACCCCAAACTCGGAGAGTAGAGAGTTATAAATTCTGAAAATACCTTGTTTCTTTTGGATGGTATTGATGCGATTATATTCCTTATCAGTACCATTATCATGTATGACAGCATGACGGTGCGAGAACGTACCTCTACGGACATCTTGCCCACTCATTCGCACATTATTCCCATCCGTAAGAATAGAACCATAGGCGAGTAATTCCGCTAAAGCCCAATCTAATTTATTCGCATCTAGCAACTTTTTCTTTCCTTTTATCAAGCGATTAATCTTGCTAATCGGCTTAATATCATCAGGATAAGTCAGTAAGTGCTGCGTTATTTTTTTGACCATTGCAGGCTTAATACCTGTCACAGGAGATGCCTCAAAGTCCTTTTCTGTCGTTTTCTTTTTCAATGCCTTCCAAGCCAGTTCAGGCTCTTGGTAGGTATAGGGTAGGGGTTTCTCTTTTACTAAATCAATACGCTTTTGCAAATCATTCCAAAAATTTTCTTCTAGTTGCGTTGCTATTGCAGCATCCATATCGCCACGCTCTACAAGTTGCTTGCTATATACTTCTCGCGGATTCGGATGCTTATTGATTAAATCATACATCTCTGGTTGCGTGAACTTCGGATCATCCCCTTCATTGTGGCCATGCTTTCGGTAGCATACCATATCAATGAACACATCATTATTAAACTTCTGTCGGTAAGCTACGGCCAGTTGTGCTGCAAAAACAACCGCTTCCGGATCATCGCCATTCACGTGGAATACTGGAGCTTGCACCACATTGGCTGCCCCTGTACAGTAAGTCGAAGAACGCGCATCATCGAAATCAGTCGTGAAACCAATTTGATTATTTATCACAAAGTGAATTGTACCGCCCGTATAGTAGCCTTCAAGTTGGCTCATCTGCACGGTTTCGTACACCACACCTTGTCCAGCCACGGCGGCATCACCATGTATTAGTATAGGTAGAATTTTATCATAGTCGCTATCATATAGTAGGTCTGCTTTTGCTCTTGCAAAGCCTTCCACTACAGGGTCTACCGATTCTAAGTGCGAAGGATTAGGTGCGAGTTTTAAATGCACTTTCTTGCCCTCCAGCGTCTCTACTATTGAAGAATAGCCCAAGTGATACTTTACATCACCATCTCCGAAGCTAAGGTCAGGAATAGCAGTTCCTTCAAATTCATTGAAGATATGCTCATAGGTCTTACCCATGATGTTCGCCAATACATTCAAGCGACCACGGTGCGCCATGCCTATTATGACTTCTTCTACACCTTTGTTACCACTTTCACTTATGATAGCATCGAGGGCAGGAATAGTAGATTCGCCCCCTTCTAGAGAGAAGCGTTTCTGCCCGATATACTTCGTATGTAAAAATTTCTCAAAAACGACTGCGCCATTGAGTTTTTCGAGTATGCGTTTTTTCTGATCGATCTTCAAGTCAAAACTATCGGTACTTTGCCCTTCAATTAAGGCACGCAACCAACGACGCTTCGAGCGGTCTTGAATATGATGATATTCGAAGCCAATATTTTTACAATAGACTGTTTTCAGGCGTGTATCAATATCGCGAAGTGTTGCACCACTTGCTAGTCCGAGTTCTTTTGCTACCTTGAAACTTGTATCTAAATCGGCTTCAGTCAAACCAAAATCGGCTAGTGATAAGGTTGCACCTCGGTCTCTACGTTTACGAATAGGGTTGGTAGTAGAAAGTAAATGCCCTCTATTTCGGTGTGCCTTTATATAGGATAAGACTTTTAATTCTTTCTCCATTGTTGTAGCATCCGCAGGTGCGCTTGCTACACTATGGCTTGCTCCATTCATATTGGACGCAAAATCGAAACCTTTAAAAAAGGTACGCCAACTTTCCTCGACACTTTCAGGATTTTGTTGATATTGTACATACATCTTCTCAATAAAAGAAGGATGTGCATTGGCTATAAATGAATAGTCGTTCATGTTCTAGTCTTGATTGTTGAGTTGATTGAACACTTAAAAGCTTAATTTTATGTTTAATTGCTTTTGTGTTCAATCCCCTTCCGCCTTGTAGTAGACGTTTTTTTCAATTTCACATTTTACAAAACGCACCAAAGGTAATTTTTATCTATAAAATTTACTTGGACAATTTTATCTTTTTTACCCGTTCAAACTTAAAAAAAGCTTCTCGATCAATTTTAGTGCTAATTTCTGCCCAAAAAACAAGTTATTGAGAACTAGAACAGCTTGATTTTTTCAGTCTGAATGAATTTTTAGCTAGTGAAGTAATAAAATCAATTCATAGAACTAAAAATATCTATACAAAGCATTAGCATAATCCAATGAAAGGTTTACCTTTGCGTTCTTTAAAAATTTATATCAAACTAATTTTGGTAAATGGCACATCATCAGTCAGCAAAGAAGAGAATTCGTCAGGATGCAAAGAAGCGTCTAGCAAATCGATATAATAAGAAATCTACTCGTACTGCTATTTCTAAACTTAAAGAAATGGAAGAGAAGGAAGAGGCTGTAAAGTATCTACCTAAAGTACAGAGTATGATTGATAAATTAGCTAAGAATCGTACTTGGCATCCAAACAAAGCGAGTAATATAAAAGGTAAATTAGCCCGCTTTGTGAATCAAATATCTTAAAATACCGTATAGACTACCAAAAGGGTTGTAAAGTTAACGTTCTTTCAACTCACCATTAAGCAAATACGACCTATGACTTGCAAAAGATTCATAGGTCGTATCGTTGCATCTATTTCCCTATCAATAGTGCTTCCTACGCTATATTCATGGTATATGTTCGCTGGATAATTATAATATTTGGAATAAAGGATTTTCAGATGCGTGCAAATCTGTGACTTAAGCTATTCTAAAATAGCTTCCCAGTATAAATTAATTCAAGTTGCTTTGTAACTTGTGCTAGTTTAGAACACCTATTACATACATTTTTTTCATTAAAATAGAATTAAGTAGCTTGCTTCGTTTAATTCGTGAGACCCGCTGAATAGAACACAAAACTTACTGAGTTGATTTAAAAGTCTAATTGTCAGTTCTGTATGTAAAAATGTTTGTCAGCATGATGATTCGCCAATTTAACAAGCCTATCTACAGCTATGTAAACATACGCTCAAAGACGTGTGTTTGATAGCAAGTTAAAACGTTGTTTCATTAGTTTAAAACCATCATCTTATGAATTCTATGCTGTATCTCAGAATACGCTCGTTATTGCTAACCACCTTCCTATTGTCTTGTGTGCTGTTTTCTTATGCACAAGATACACTCAACTATCGGGCAGTATTGACAGGGCGAAGCGAAGTCATGCCTGTATTGACAGGCGCGACAGGAGAAATTCAAATACGACTGGCAGGTAATCAAATGATTGTATCAGGTGAATTTAATAATTTATCGAGCAATGTATTGAATGACGGAATCAATATTCATACCGCTTTTGCTGGACAAACAGGTAGTACGATTTTAGGTATTATCCCAAGTTTATCTGGCAATCAGCGTAGTGGTACTATTGATCCTGCTATTAATACCTTTACCATTAGTACGGGACAGGCAGAAGCTTTTGTCAATCGTGATTTTTATCTGAATGTAGCTACTGCCAATCATCCTGATGGAGAGATACGTGGACAAATCATTCCAGATGGACTAACACTATTCTATGCGAATGCTTTTGGAAGTAACGAATCACATTGTGTTTTATCGCGTGGGCATGCTAGTGTGTATGTAGAAGTAGTTTCTTCTAGCCAAATGATTGTAACAGGCTCCTTTAATAATATGGAAGGCGACCTTACAGATGCCAGTCTTTATATAGGTATACCAGGCGAAGAAGGCACAGTAGAAGTACAATTAACACCTACCACTACGGATCAGCGGACAGGAACATTCGAACTTTCGGATAATCTATTCACCATTGATCTCGACCAAATCATTGCATTGGGAGAGCGTCGAGTTTATTTAAATATAAAATCTTCTGCTTACACGGATGGAGAATTGCGAGGTCAACTCGTGCCAGCAGAGGCAGGCGTTGTTTTTCGCACGCATCTATCAGGTACGAATATCGTACCAAATGCAGTGACACAGGCAGGCGGAAACTTGGTAGCAGAAGTATATGGTGATAGCTTAATGATTTTATCAGGTACGTACGAAAACCTAAGTAGCAACCTTAGAGATGACCCCTTGAGCAGTACAGGAATATATGCAGGACTCGCTGGGTCAAATGGAAATGAAACATTACCACTAAATCCAACAGCAGCATCGCCTACAAATGGGGTAGTAGAAGCAACAAGGAATATATATTTACTCTCCGATGAAGAATCCGATTTACTATTTGGTCGTGCATTATATCTAAGTATCGCTTCCGAAAATTATCCAAAAGGAGAATTGCGCGGACAATTGATACCAGAGGCACAAGCTGTTTTTACAGGCTTTATGGCAGGTGCATTTCAAGTACCAGTCGTCAATTCTACAGGAGCAGGAAATAGTGTAATTGAGCTGCGTGGCAATGAAATGACCGTTTCGGGCTCGTTTCAAAACTTAGAATCACCTTTCGCGAGTAATAGTGGATTGAGTACAGGTTTAGCAGGTACGAATGGTGCAGCACTCTTTGTATTGGATGTAGCAACTTTTGATAATGGACGTTCTGGAAGTCTTGATGCTACAGAAAATAATTTTCAGCTTTCGGATGCTCAAGTCAATGACCTTTTTGCACGTCGCTTATATATGAGTATTGCATCGGGAGCAGCAGCAACGCCAGAGCTTCGTGCTCAAATATTACCTGAAGCAACCGCTTATTTTGTGGGAACGTTATCAGGTACAAGTGAAACGAATATTGTCAATTCTTCGGCTGTTGGACAGACCATCCTAGAGGTGCATGATGATAAAACAGTCTTAACAGGGAGTTTCAACAATCTAGAAAGTGATTTTAATGGAAGCATTGGCGCACATATCCATAATGCAATAGCAGGACAAGATGGTGCAGTAGCGAATGCGCTAACAACTGATATCGCAAATAACAATAGAAATGGCACATTCGCAGCGGCAGATAATACTTTCTCGCCAAGTGCGGATGAATTGGAAGGATTATTTGCAAGAGAACAATATGTGAATGTACATAGTATTGATAATCAAAGTGGTGCAATTCGCGGACAGTTACTTCCATTAGCAAATGCTTATTTTACCACCACACTTGGTGGATTTAATACGGTAAAGCCTTTAGAGAGTCTAGGTACAGGCTCTGTGAAGTTTGATCTGATTGGTAATACACTTACTATTTCAGGAAGCTTTGTAGATGCTACAGGAACGGTAGCGGGCGATGATGTCGCTTTGCATATAGGTGCAGCAGGTGTGAATGGAGAAGCTGCCTTCATCCTATTCCCAGAAGAAAATGGCATGAATGGGGTGCTGAGAGCTGCTGAAAATAGCTTTGAATTAGCAGATGAAGAAGTCGAAATGCTACGCTCGGAAGGCATGTATATCAGTATCACAAGTAGTTCGTTTCCGAATGGTGAATTGCGTGGGCAATTATTGCCAGAGCCTAATTTCTTCCCGACAGGATCACTAACGTTTACTTTACCAGAAGATGGTACGTTTTGGGTGACAGAGGGTGACCCTACAGCCCGATTCACTGCAGAGTGGGCAGAAGGTGTGGACAATAACAACTTATACTATATTTTCCAGACATCAGAATTTTTGGATTTTAGAGAAATTGAAGACCAAGATGTGTTAGTAGATGCACCAGGCGTTTTTGAATATCGCTTAGGGCAGCTCGATAGTGTATTGATGGCAAAAGGATTAGAAGTAGGTGATACGCTGGCACGCTATTACAGAATGGTCGCATCCGATGGTGCTTTGACGACTACAGGACAAGGTAATTTCACGACCTTTGTGCGTGGCGTAGTACAATCGGTAACAGGTGCTGATTTGGAGCTTTATATTACAGGTCCAACTGGTCCTTACGAACAATATTCAGAGATTCCTTACCAGATTTCTGTAGTGAATAATGGTCCAGCACGTGCTAGAGATATTACCGTTGATTTAGAGCAGCCAGAAGGCATGGTTTATACGCGTTCCAATGCGACGACTGGACGATATAATTTATTCTTTGAAAATTGGAAAATCAATGAAATAAATCCAGGGGATACCGCCGTGATGAATCTCACGCTTTATACTCTCATAGATGATCGACCCATTGATTTCTTTATAGAGATACAAGGGAGTTTGCCGAATGACCCCGATTCTAGACCGTTTAATGGAGTCTCCCCGACACCACAGGAAGATGATGAAGCGGTATTTACTATTTTCCCACAGCCACGCCCGATGGGGGGCGAGACGGCAGATTTACGCTTAGATATTCAAACGGATTCCGATGAATTTTTGGTCTTTTCAGATACCAAATTTACGATTACGCTGACTAATGATGGACCTGATGTAGCCGCCAATATTCGTGTGAGTGCTTTATTCCCCGAAGGAATGGTATTTACAGAAGCACTCGCTTCTTTAGGCGAATATAATGTGGTAGCGCAAGATTGGTATGTCCCTTTATTGGCTAGTGGCGAATCAGAAACCTTGGAACTTACGCTCTTTTCCTTGATAGAAGGCAGACCACTTATCTTATTCTCGCAGGTAATTGCTTCCGATCAATTTGATCCAGATTCTACGCCTGCCAATGATATTGATAATGTACCAGACGAAGATGATGAAGCAGCAGCAGTTATCATACCAGAAGGCGGTATTCAAGGTGGTGTTACTGCCGATTTAGAATTGAATGTAGAGGTGGATAGAGAGAATTACGAGCGGTTTGAGAATTACACATATACTTTTACCATTACTAATAATGGGCCAGATGCGGCGGCAAATATCTTCATAGATGCACAACTACCCGATAGTTTGGCGTATACAAGCAAAGCGGCTTCTATAGGGGATTGGAATAATTTCTTCCAATATTGGTTCATTCCTTATTTGGAAAGTGGCGCACAGCATACCTTGAAATTGGTGTTATTCACGCTTGCGGAAGAAACTACCGTTACTTACTTCACACAAGTATTAAGCGTAGACCAAGATGATCCAGACTCTACACCAGGGAATAATCAGAATGGAATTCCTAGAGAAGACGATGAATCGAGTGTGAAACTTGGGCCAGAAAATAGTCCGAATATAGAACAACGCGGCTTGAGTGTAGCACCTAGTGTGGAAGGCGCACTCTATCCGAGTCCAGCTACGAGTCGAATATACCTGAATTTGCATGCCGATATGGCGCAAACAACAGATATCCTACTCCTAAATATGAATGGACAAGTATTGCAAGAGCAACAAACAAAACTAAATAAAGGACTAAATCAATTGCAATTCAATGTATCGCAATTGCCAGATGGTATTTATTATGTAGGTTTGAAAGATGCAAAAGCGACGCAGCAAACTTGGAAATTTGTGAAGGTGGGCGAGTAGACTTAGACGAATTAACCATATAAGACATATCAGGACATATAAAACACCGCAAAGTGCTACTTATATGTTCTTATATGCCTTATATGGTTTCTTATTTTATAGAAATTTAGACCGCTTCTAAAACACGAACTGCTTTAATCCAACCGAATTTATCCGCAACTTCTCCAGAGCGAATGCCTTCAATCATTGCTTTTGTTTTAGGTGCAATCACGCGCTCTTCAATCGCTGGTAATTCCATCATTTCCCCTTTATACGAAATACCTGCCACATGTGATACCACTGCTGCTGTACCTGTACCGAAGGCTTCTTGCAGCGTTCCTGCTTTGTGTGCTGCTACGATTTCTTCTATACTTACGTTTTTTTCTTCCACTTCGTAGCCCATATCGCGGAGTAAGGTAATGACAGAATCTCTTGTGATTCCTTTCAGGATAGCCCCATTTATTTTCGGTGTAATGATTTTGCCATCTATCACAAAGAAAATATTCATCGTACCCACTTCTTGAATGTACTTGAATTCCTTCTCATCCATCCACATTACTTGGTCGAAGCCTTTTTCTTTTGCCTCTTTAGCAGGAAGCAAGGACGCTGCGTAATTCCCTGCTGCTTTAGCTTCTCCTACACCGCCCACGCTTGCACGTACATACTTCTGTTCCGTGTAGAGTGTAACAGGTTTTGCATAGTAAGGTCCAACAGGACAAGCAAGAATCATAAACTTATAGGTATCAGAAGGACGCACGCCTATGAAACCATCAGTAGCAATCATAAATGGACGCAAGTATAATGCACTATCGGCTGTTGGTGGAATCCAAGCCTCTTCCATTGCTACTAACTGATGGATTGCTTCGTCGAAAAGACCGGCAGGAATAGCGGGCATGCATAGGCGTTCCGCAGAAGCATTAATGCGCTCGGAGTGCATTTCAGGGCGGAAAAACACAGGATCACCCGCTTTGTTTTTAAAGGCTTTCATTCCTTCAAAAATGGCTTGTCCATAATGCAAGACCATAGCGGCAGGGTGTAGCTCAAAATTGCCCATTGGTACAATTCGCAAGTCTTGCCATTGTCCGTCTTGATAGTCGGCAACAAACATGTGATCGGTGAAAATACGCCCAAAAGGAAGATTAGTGAAGTCTACATTTGGAAGACGCGATTGCGTTACTTTTGTGACAGCGATATTGTATGACATAGCACAAATTTTGAGTTAATTAATAATTAATTCAGTGTGAACTTTAACACACTTTACTCTTCAAAAATAGGCTTTTTTATACAAAAATTCTATCTTGCTTATCTATTAATGTTGAATTCCAAATAATATTCTGAAATTGTATTTTTATGGATGCTATAAATCTAACAAAGGAGTTTTATGATTTTCAAATATTTGTCACATCGGAGGCAGATGATTTACCTGAATTGTCAGGAAAAAATCATAAAAAGCTACTTGTAGTGGTTGAAAAGGAGGATTATACAGAAGAAACGAAAACATTGTTAACTAAAATTAT
>CALGLY010000789.1 GCA_937959095.1 uncultured Saprospiraceae bacterium | reverse complement strand
GGAGCAAGAAATTATCTCTTTGGAGCAGGAAATAGAATTCCTGAAAGATTACTTAGATGTAAATGCCAAATTGCGCTTCGGGGATCGCTTGGATTATAAAGTGAGTGTGGATGATGAAATAGAAGAAGATATTTTCGGTGTGCCAACTATGATTATTCAGCCCTATGTCGAAAATTCGATTGAGCATGGTTTGCGTCCGCGCGAAAATGGCTTAATTCAGATAAAATTCGAGCTAGAAGATGATGACACCGTAGTGTGCATTATAGAAGATAATGGAGTAGGGCGGAAGCGCGCGCGCGAATTGCAGTCGAAAAGTGAAAGCTATAAAAAGCACAAATCAATGGGGACTGCCATTACCGAAAAGCGACTCGAAATTTTGAATATATACAATGAGGATAAGGAATTTATCCAGATTATAGACTTGGAAGATCCCGCTACAGGCGATGCCCTCGGTACGCGCGTAGAAGTGCGTATTCCGATCATTGACTTGCAAATTAAGCAAGTAGGTGGCGAGATTTAAAATAGGATTAGATATGTCATGTTCTTGAAATATGACATATCTTTTTTCTCCAAAATAGCAGCGTATGAAGAATTTTCGTACCCTAGTTCCCACACCAAATTTTCCTTTCCAACTTCATCATCAGACTCCTATTGTTAGTATTGGTTCCTGCTTCGCAGAACATATCGGTGCGCGCCTAGAGCGGTTGAAATTCCCGATTTGCCGCAACCCTTTTGGTATTTTATACAATCCAATGTCTATAGGAAAGGGCTTGCAATTGCTTTTGGAGGACTACTCTTTTAGCGAAAAGGACTTGGTACAGCACAATGGCATTTGGCATAGTTTTCAGCATCACAGTCAGTTTTCAGGCTTAGATAAAGCGGAGGTTTTAGCGAATATTCGAGCTACGTCTACGCAAGCAAGTAAGGTATTACATAGTAGCAATCGCCTGATTTTGACTTTCGGTACTGCCTATGTCTATGAGCATCTGGAACAACAAGAGATAGTAGCCAATTGTCATAAAATTCCTGCTACTAAGTTTCAAAAACGGCGACTCGATATTGCTGAAATAGTAGCAGCCTATCGTCCTTTATTTCAAAAATTAAAGACTAAAAATTCAGAGATAGAAATACTGCTTACCGTCAGTCCTGTGCGGCATATTCGGGATGGTATTATCGAAAACCAACGGAGCAAAGCCACGCTTCTACTTGCTATTGATGCGCTTTGCGAAGCCTTCGATTTTGTGCATTATTTTCCTGCCTATGAAATCGTGATGGATGACTTACGCGACTATCGGTTCTATCAAGCCGACTTGCTGCATCCTTCGGAAGTAGCGATAGATTATGTGTGGGAAGTCTTCGAGAAAAGCCTTTTTTCTGAAGAAACCAAGCAATTGAATAAGCAACTTACTAAGTTACAACAAGCCGCTACACATCGTCCTTTCCATGTGAAATCAGATGGGCATCAGGCTTTTTTAAAGAAACAATTGGAAAAAATAGCGGTGCTTTCTAGGCAGTATACTTTTTTGGATTTTCGAGAGGAACGACTTGTTTTTGAGGAAGGCTTAATGAACCACTAAGTAAGTTTTTTGAATGAGTGAATAAAATCTATTCACTCATTCAAAATTTCTTCATTCGCTCATTAATTCGGATGCACATGAAATTCTACCGTTTCCACGGTTTCTTCTACGCCAGCTTCATGTCCCCACACTTTAGCTTCTAGCACCCAATCGGTATACGCTTCTACGCCATTATCGCCGTTTAGCATCACTTCATCCTCAAAGGTATATAAGCCATTTTCTTGGTGTACATGCGCCGATTCTGGCTGGTTGTAAATTTCTTCTTCAGTCGCTTTATTGTAGATACGCACATTCACATGATGCACCGTCTTCTCTGCTTCCGACTCAAAAGTTACTTTGATGCCTAGCATATCACCCACTTTTTTATCATCAGTAGTAGGCGTATCAATATGTACATGGTATTGGAATTTACCATCTTCATCGCCGTGCATATGCTCGGTGTCATCGTCACAAGAAGTAGTTGCGAATGCGAGGCTTGCCATCAATGCGAAAAACAAAAACTTTTTCATCTATCTTTTTTTGTGTCTAAAAATGGATTGTTTATATGTTAACAATCGGATAATAAGAACGACACAAAATTATTTATATTTCCATCCTGAAAAAGCATCTTTTTGTAAAAATGGGCTCAATAATTTTCTCCCTTGCCTTACTTTCTTCCTATCAAATTGCCTTTGATATAATTTTGAATAAATGCCTCCTTATAAGTACGCCCAAGCGGAATTTCTTCCCCAGAAAGTTGTATGAAATCAATCTCTACTTCGTCGATATAATTGATATTGATAAGGTAGGATTTATTGACGCGCGCAAAAATAGAAGGCGGCAATTGCTTGTGAATTGTTTTGATATTCATGGCGGTCATTATCTTTTTATTTTCTTGAGTATACAGCATCACATAGTCCTTCATACCTTTGATGTACTTAATATCTTTGAAAAAGACACGAATATATTTTCTATCCGCTTTCAGGTACATGAACTCTTGTTCTACTTCTACCACTTCATTTTGCGTGATTTTAGGTTTATGCAAATCATACAAGGCTTTCGCTTTGTTTACCGCTTTCAAGAAACGTTCCATCCGCACAGGCTTCACCAAGTAGTCTACTACATCCAATTCAAAACCATCAAGGGCATATTGCGGATAAGCCGTGGAGAGAATGACTAAAGGTGGATTCTTCAAGGTTTTTAAATAATCCAAACCCGTGATGCCAGGCATCTGAATATCCAAGAACATCAAATCGACTTCCTTGCGCATCAAGAAGTCATTGGCAGCCAAAGCCGTCCCGAATTGTCCAACTAAATTCAGAAAAGGAACATCTTCTACATTGAGTTCCATGCCTTCGCGTGCTAGAGGTTCGTCATCTACGATGATGCAATTCATAATGTGCAGTAGTTTTATTTCACTGTTACTGTTCGAATAATTTGGCTTGCCCGTACGAGCAAGCCAAACAAACTACATCTATCCAAGTAGTAACATTTCACTTTTTGACCTATATCAAAAAAAGGAAGTCAAATAAGCTTCATCTTTGCAATAGACAAACACAAGATATGAGATATAAACTAATTTTTTACAGTTGCTGTCTTTGCATTACGCTACAAGCGCAAGTCTACCATGACTATGTAGGCGCAGGACATTTTTCAGACGTGGCAGTAACATCAAGTGCTGATAATCCTATCCATATGAATAATACCGCAAATGGCACAGGACTTGGCGTGGATGAATACGCTGCTGCCCGTTTTTTGAATTACGCTTCACTAGGCGCGGATTATGAAACCATCCAAACAGTCGCCAATCAAGGAATTTCGACTTGGTTAGAGGCACAATTTGCCTTGCCGCCACAGTCCGATTTTCAGCAAACAACTTGGGATATTTGGGAACATTTCAAGCCCTTATATATCAATAAATGGGGCTATAATACGGTCGTGAATGCAGGCGATGCAGTAGTTCCATATTGGTATTATTGGAAAATGGCTTGGTGGGATAATATCCTAAAAGAAGACGACCATCTCCGACAACGCGCGGCACAAGCACTAAGTCAAATCTTTGTAATTTCAGAAAAGTCGAACTTACAATTGAGCGGGCCAGGCATGGCAGATTATTACGATTTGCTTTACCAAAATGCCTTCGGCAACTACCGCGACTTGCTCTATGATATATCGCTGCACCCGATGATGGGTTTCTATTTGAGTCATATCAATAATCCAAAATCGGATGTCGCCAACAATATTCATCCCGATGAAAACTATGCCCGCGAAATCATGCAATTGTTCTCTATTGGCTTATTTGAACTAAACCAAGATGGAACACGCAAAAAAGACACCAACGGCAATGACATCCCTACTTATGACAATAACGACATCAAAGAATTTGCCAAAATTTTCACAGGACTTGCGCCTTCGGGCTACTATTGGCCCTGGGACGATTACTCGGCTTATCCTGTGGAGTGGGGCAATGAGTACAATGAAAGCCCAATTACGGTAGTAGCTTGGCAACCGATGATTCCGTTCGATGCGTGGCACGAAGCAGGGCCAAAATACTTGCTGAATGGACAAAGCGTTCCAGCAGGGCAAAGCACCCTACAAGATATTAATGCAGCAATTGATAATTTATTTAATCATCCGAATGTCGGGCCGTTCATCGGGAAGTTACTGATTCAACGCTTAGTGAAATCCAATCCTTCGCCTGCTTATGTGGAGCGAGTAGCAGCAGCATTTAATGATAATGGAAATGGTATAAGAGGTGATTTAAAAGCCGTTTTTCGTGCCATCCTCACCGATTCGGAAGCAATAGATTGCTCTTGGAAGGAACATGCCTATAGTGGCAAATTGCGTGAACCTTTGCTTATCTACACACAAGCTTTACGCGCCTTCAATGCCACCAATCAGTCTGGTAGACTATGGAATTGGGGCTATCTGTTTGATGATGCAGTAAGCCAAGGCATCTTAGCCTCACCGAGCGTATTCAATTTTTACCTACCCGAATTCCAGCCCAATGGCGCAGTTGCAGATGCCGATTTAGTCGCACCTGAATTTCAGATTCATACCTCTGCCACGGCTATCAATTATATGAATTTAGTCTACGATTGGTTTATCAATGAATACTATGGCGAAATATCGGTAGTCGCCAGCAATACCGTAATGAATGCACCAAGCTACGAGGAGTCCGATTTGAAACCTATAGACTACATCTACTTGGATTTATCGGACGAAGAAGCCTTAGCCAATGACGCGCCCGCCCTCGTAGAGCGATTGAATTTAATCCTCACGGGCGGCTTACTTTCGGATACTACGAAAGCGAATATTATTAATGCTGTGGAAAGTGTGTCGGGTAATGGGGATAAGGTGAAGGTGGCTTTGTATTTGGTTTTTATTGCGCCAGAGTATGCTATTCAGAAATAAATTTGAACCATATAAGGCATATAAAACACGGCAAAGTGCTACTTATATGTTCTTATATGCCTTATATGGTTCAAAAAATAAAAATCTAAAATTCATGCAGAATCATAAAATAAGCCGTCGTC
>CALGLY010000788.1 GCA_937959095.1 uncultured Saprospiraceae bacterium | reverse complement strand
ATCTGAATGGTAGAGCAATTGGGGTTGGCAATGATTTTATCTTCCGCAGTCAATTCATTGGCATTCACTTCTGGCACAATCAATTTCTTCGTCGAATCCATACGCCAAGCCGAAGAATTATCAATGACAGTAGTACCTACGGCTGCAAAATCAGGCGCGTATTTTAGGGAGGTTTTTCCTCCTGCCGAAAATATAGCAATATCAGGACGCGCTGCGATAGCATCTGCCATACTAATGATGGTATGTTCTTCCCTTTTGAATACAACGGTTTTCCCTACTGACCGCTCCGATGCGACAGGAATAAAAGTAGTAACTGGAAAGTTTTGTTCTTCTAATACTTTGCACATCACTGTGCCTACTAAACCTGTTACGCCTATAACTGCTACTTTCATTTTTAACTCGATTTGAGATTTGAGATTTGAGACACGTATAATTTTGTATTTCAAATACTCATAAGTACCACCTCTTAATTAAACGGGTAGTTCTAGGAGCTACCCGTTTAATTAAGGGGTGGTACTTAAAAATCTAATTAGTAATTGATTTTTCTAATCTAATATTTGAATTGAACGAGGAATTCGAAGGCACAAAAAAATAGTAGAAAAAATACTCTGCGTCTTTGTGTCTCCGCGCCTGTCTGCCAACAAAGGCAGGTTCAAAAATATTTGCAATAAACCCTCAAATGAAGATCTATCAAAGAAAGCAAAAAATCTTTAAACTATAATGTCCCAAAATAACGTTATTTAGGACTCCTAATTGCGTTATTTCCGATTGCTAAAATTGGGATTCCTCTTAATAATCAATAATTTGGCGTTTTTATGAGATTTATAGACAGATTTCACATCTAAAAATAGAATGGAAGAACTGAACAATCCGCAGCAAGAACCACAGGATATACAACAGCCTGTCGATTCCTTATTTGGACGCAATCGCATTGATGTGAGTCGAGTACAACACACCCTTGCGAAGGTGAAAGCAGAGTTGCACAAAGTGATTATTGGGCAAGATGAATTGATGGATTTGCTACTAGCAAGCCTTTTCGTGAATGGGCATGTGCTAATAGAAGGCGTGCCAGGCATCGCAAAAACCTTGACTGCCCGATTGATTGCTAAAACGATTGACACCGAATTTTCCCGCATTCAATTTACGCCCGACCTCATGCCGAGTGATGTTGTGGGTACATCGGTTTTCAATATGAAATCTTCAGATTTCACCTTCAACGCTGGCCCGATATTTGCCAATATTGTATTGATAGATGAAATCAATCGTGCGCCTGCAAAAACGCAAGCAGCACTCTTTGAGGTGATGGAAGAACAGCAAGTGACCGTGGATGGTAATACCTACAAAATGGAGCATCCGTTTTTTGTATTGGCAACACAAAATCCGATAGAGCAAGAAGGTACATACAAGCTACCCGAAGCACAATTAGATCGTTTTCTATTCAAAATAAATCTACAATACCCAAGTCGAGAACAGGAAAAAGAAATCCTAGTCCGTTATCAGAATGACTTTGGAATGCGTCAGCAAGCAGATGTGCAAGCGATCTGTACCCCTGCCGATATACAAGCCTGTCGCGCATTGGTAGAGCAAGTATATATCGAGGATAAACTATTGGATTATATTGCCGATATTGTGCATCAGACGCGCAATAGTAGCGATTTGTTCCTTGGCGCGTCGCCACGGGCTTCTTTAGCGTTGATGAAGGCATCGAAAGCAATAGCAGCACTGAATGGGCGCGATTTCGTAACACCTGATGATATTCAACGTATCGCTTATCCAGTGCTGAATCATCGGGTCATTCTCACACCAGAGCGCGAAATGGAAGGTTATCAGAGCCGCGATGTGCTAGATGAAATTATTAAAAAACTGGAAGTACCGAGGTAGTCTTTTGTTGGTTTCTTTCGTCTTTAGATGTAGAGGAACAAATAAAAGACCTGCCTGCTTGTAGCAGACAAGCTTGCAGACAGGCAAGCCAAATAAAAATACATGAACGTCTTACATACTTTAGGGAAATATATTCTGCTCTTGCGCTCGGTCTTTTCGAGGCCAGAGAAGTTTTCGATGTACTATAAGGAAACGATGCGCCAAATGAATGACATTGGCATTGGGTCTTTGGTCATTGTTTGTATTATTTCCGTCTTTATTGGTGCGGTGACAGCCGTGCAATTTGCCTATCAGTTATCCGATTCTTTTGTGCCGATGTGGTACATTGGGTATATCGTGCGCGATTTGGCGATTATTGAGCTTTCGCCCACTTTTACTTGCTTGGTTTTGGCAGGCAAAGTCGGCTCGAATATGGCGGCTGAAATAGGCGGAATGCGCCAAAAAGAACATATTGATGCTATGGAAATCATGGGTGTCAATACGGCGGCTTACCTTATTTTGCCTAAGATAATTGCTGCTTTAGTAGTTATTCCTATGCTTGTTGCGCTCTCTGCAATTGTGAGTACTACAGGTGGCTATTTATCAAGTGTCCCAACAGGTGTTATTACCAATTCAGAATATATTCAGGGCTTGCGTTCCTATTTCGTGCCTTATAATGTGACGATGATGTTCATCAAAGCCTTTGTGTTTGCGTTTATTCTCGTTACGGTATCGTGTTTTCAGGGCTACTACGTGAAAGGCGGCAGCATCGAGCTGGGACAAGCCAGTACCCGTGCCGTAGTCTATAGCGACATCCTGATTTTGGTAGCGGATTTCTTGATTGCGGTAACACTGACGATGTGATTTTTCTAATTGATAATTAAAAATTAAAAATTGATAATTGCTGCTTTTCAGATAGATACCCGCTGCTTTCTCGTAGTTCTTCTAATGCTTAGCTGCGCGGTTTTTGTAGCTTGCACCGAGCCACCTACGCCTTCCTTGCGCCAAGCAGATCGGCAACTTATAGATTCTTTGTATACCTTACATTATGATAGTATAAAAGTAGCCTTGGATAGTAATTGTGTTGTACTACAAGAAACCCGCCTAGAACCAGCCGTTGATTCCATCCTGAAGCGACGCATAGTGGAAGAGGCAAAATTGAAGAATAAATATAGAGAAGCGGTCTTGGATAAAAAAAGTATAAATTCAAAAAGCAAGTTCAAAAAGTAAAGCGTGCAGAATTCGATAATACATACGTTATTAATTGGAGCTATTTTTTTACTCTTTTTCGCCTGCGAGCCAAGCGAACCTGCCACCACACGCGCTGAATTGATAGAACAGAAACTCCAAGAACGTATTGCACAACTCCACCGCAATAAACAAGAGCGTTGCCTTGATGAATTACTAACGGAAGCTGGAACTATTGTAGATTCTATCCTGATTGAGCGCGCACGCAGAAACAAAGACATGATAAGCAAGCCTCCGAAACCCCCCAAGCCAGAACGCCCCGATGTATTTATTTTACAAGATACAGGAAGTGTCCGCCCGCTTATTATTGATTCAATTCAATGAAAATTTTGTTTTTCAATAGACTTTATTTAAAAATAAACACTCCTTTGTAAGAAGCTGTTTGAGTTTAAGTGTCTTTCTCCATTTTTGGAGTTAAAAAAAAGCGCAAAAAAAACAATATGTCTTTCTTGCGCCCCATTCAGAGATGTTTACAATGCTGCTCTTATTAAGGCTTCCAAGCCTATAATAAAGTTAAGCAGGAAAAGCAGCAAAAAAAATAGCCTAGAGGAAATCTCCTTGGCACTCTTAGTTTTCATAACAGTATTAAATTTGTAAGTAGTTTTATAGAAGCTGCTCGATGGCAGGCGTTTTCTACTTGTTGTCAAGTAAAAGGTTACTTTCTTTCAATTCGCTTCTAAATGTTTGTTGCACTGCAATATTGCGATTTTCTTCCTTAGGTTACTAAGACACTTTCTCTATTTTGACTATTTTTTAGTATTAAATATTTTTAATTTAATTCTAGATAAATAATTAATAATGAATTATTTATTATGTAATAAACACATTTTCAAGGGAAAATATATTTGTATTTTAAGATGTTTTTCAAACGTGTTTTTTATCTAAAAAGGATGTACTAGCAAGATAAACCAAAACGCCTTAGTTAAATAATCTTTCTTAATTTAGCCAAGCAAATAAGTGGTCACTTCGTTTCTGAATACATTCATTACCGAGGAATAGTCCGATTTCGCTAAATTAATTTTTACCATGTGGATAAATTAACACTGCTTCTCCTTATTTTATTTTTAGGTGCATGTACCACTAAGAAGAATGTACCAACAGCCGAAGAGCATAAGGCATCTTCTTTTTTTGATCTAGAAACTTATTTTGAACAGGAAGTAGCACGTCTCGATGCTCAATCATACCGTTTGAAAAAGCAACTTAAAATAGATGATGTTCAAGAAGAACAAATCTTAGAAATTGTTAATTTTGAAGAAGAACTCTCTGCTTTTTCTAGATTAAATATCAATCAGCCCACTTGGTTAGATAAATATAAAGTAGATAGTATTTTGGGAGCAACACAACAACTAAAAGCCATTGAGTACCTTGCCCTAGATACAATGATGAAGACTCGGAAGCTCATTGTCGAGTATGATACCCAAAGCGAGGTGAAAGAAATCACTATCCATAATAAATCACACTCCTTCATTATGAATTCCGAAGAATGGCTCAACTATCAAGCCAATAAAGGCTATAGTATAGAGACGAAGCAGAATATTCTCTTTTTCGATGACAAAGAAATTTTATTGGAAGCAGAGTATTTAAGTAAGGAATGAGTCAAAAATCTTAAACCTGAACTTGTACGTTTTATTTCTCCCTCATTTCTAAGTGAAATTTGATTCTAAAAAGTTCCAACAATTCTATACCTTCAATTTTAGGAACGAGGGAGAAATAGTAGTAAAAAATGCTGACTGCTCTGTCTCTGTGTTCAACTTAAATGATACCTTATGATTTTTCCAATTGGCGACGACCAAGTAAAAGGTGGCTCTTTTCCCATTTTTAGCTATGGCTTCATTCTTCTGAATTGCATTGTATTTTTTATAGAAATGCAGCAATTGGGAATTGGCGAAGCTGCCTTCGAGCAATTCATTCAAACCTATGGCGCGATACCTGCCGAAATTACAAACGGACAAGACTACTTTACGCTATTTACAAGTATGTTTTTGCATGCAGGTTGGGCGCACATTATAGGAAATATGCTCTTTCTTTGGATATTTGCAGATAATATAGAAGCGACCATAGGAAATATTCCTTTTTTGCTTTTCTATCTATTGGGTGGCTTAGCCGCACATGCTGGACACATCTATTTCAATATGGATAGTACCATCGTGACAGTAGGAGCGAGTGGAGCTATTTCGGCAGTTATGGGAGCGTATTTAGTAATGTTTCCAAGTTCGCGGATCAAGCTCTTGTTCTTAGTTTTTCCATTTCGTATTCCAGCGTTTCTATTTTTAGGGTTTTGGATTTGGGAACAATTTGCAGGGGTAGGGCAGGTATCTGAGGGCGGTGGCGGCGTAGCTTGGTGGGCGCATATTGGTGGCTTTGTATTTGGGGTGATTGCTGGTATTATTTTCCGCACTGGAGGTAGTTTAGATCAAGAAGAAGCGACGGAATATGCCTGATTTACTTTAAGACATCTAAGATGTGAGACTAAAAACGATTGATTAGTAATTCTCGATTTGACGAAGACATTATACTTGCAACTTTAATTTATAGCAGACATGACACTAAAAGAATTTTTCGACTTATTGGCAGCGAACCCTGCACTCATCATTGCATTTTTTGTATTTGTTCCTCTCTTGGCGGTGCTTACCGCAGTTTGGAGCGGCGATAAAGGACATCAGCCACCAGCTAGTATTATCTATTCAGTGCTTATTTATTTGGTAACGGTACCAGGCATTTTCGCTATTACACTGAGTGTTTATTTCTTCCTCTTTGAGCGAAGAAGTATTTTAGATACCGATATGTTTACTCAAATATTGCCTGTGATTTCGATGGTTGCTACCATTTTTATTATCCGTAGCAATGTGAACTTGGAAAGAATACCCGGTTTCGAGCGACTCTCTGGGCTAATGATTCTCATTGCAGCGCTTTTAAGCATTATGTGGTTTATTGACCGCCTTCGCATATTTGCTTTCACCTATGTGCCGTTTCAATATATAATCATCGGATTTTTTGTGGTATTGCTATGCATTCGCTTTGGTTGGAAACGAGTCGCTAAAAGCTAAGTATGCGTTGGATAAAACGAATTTCTTCGATTTTATTTGTTTGTTTTCTATTGTTGGTTGTAGTTTTTCGCTTGCCTGTCTTTTCCTTCCAACAAGCAGAAGAGGTACAACGTGCTGAATTGCTTCGGAAAGGGCAATTTGCTCCTATCAGCTTTCATCGCTATGAGGTAAGCAAAACCGATGGTTCTATTCGCAACATCCACTATGTCCATGTAGGGAATAAGGAATTGCCTTTGGTCGTATTGGTACATGGTGCCCCTGGAGGATCGAGCGCGATGAATGATTATTTAGCAGATACTAATCTCACAAAATTCGCACAAGTTGTAGCGGTCGATAGACCTGGCTATGGCTTTTCGGACTATGGCAATACAGAACCATCCTTAGAAGCACAAGCACGCGCTTTGCACCCTATTTTAGAACAATATCGAACCCAAAAGACGATACTATTAGGACATTCTTTCGGCGGGCCAGTTATTGCACGAATGGCAATGGATTATCCGAACTTAGTAGATGGTTTAGTCATTGTAGCAGGCTCTGTATCACCTGAGTTAGAACCGCAAGAATGGTGGCGAAAACCGCTCAATTGGTCGTTTATACGTTGGATACTTCCGTCCTCTTTTCGGGTGTGTAACCAAGAGATCTTGCCTTTAAAGGAAGAACTGGAAGCCATGCTTCCCCTTTGGGAAAAAATTACTTGCCCTGTAGTAGTTTATCAAGGAGACGAAGACAATTTAGTACCAAAAGAAAATGCTGATTTTATCAAGAAAGTGCTGCCAAATAATTCTAATGTTAACTTGGAAATAGTGAAAGGCGGAGATCATTTCATTCTGTGGTCTATGAGGGATGAAATCAGTAATAGATTAGCCAGATTTCTTTTATAGGAGACGTTTAAAATTTAAATATTTTTTTATTTAAAAAACAAAAATGAATGTCACAAAAAACACTCTTCTTAATTAGTATTCTTTCCCATTCTCTATCTTTTTATATAAATTTATAGTACGTTAAGGGAATTTGTAAAAAATAATCTACCAGTTGGACAGGATAATTGTCCGCCTAAAAAACATAAAAAATAGTTCCGTAACTATGGCTATGCAACGATTTTTTAAATTCTTTACGCGAAAAATCCTCTCTGTCGAACTGGTAGGTTATTCTCTACTAAACTCCCTAAAATTTATTCTTCTACTTTACCTTAGTACAAAAAAAATCTTCCGAGGTTATGTATAATACCAATCCATACCTAATCAATATGCATTGGTGAAATTTATATCTTGAATGATAAGTGAAAAGGATTCAATACCACCTTTTATAAAGTACCACATATCTATGAATCAGCATTAAACACACTACGTTCTACATAAAAATTGCATATTATGAAAACATCCACCAAACAAAAAGAGAATAATAATGGTACCATAAACACAACTACAGAAAACGCTAAAATTGTAAGAAAGGAAACAGCACTTGGAAATGAACAAGCACACTCTCTCTTCCATCACATCACCACTCACTCCCGGGCGGTCATTTATGTTTTGAATTTAGTAGGCCCAAAAATAGACTTTATTAGCCCCTCCATAGTACATCTGACAGGCTATAGTAGCAAAGATATTTTACGATTTGGAGAAGGTGTATTAGAGCGTATATTGCACCCAGAAGATATTGATGTATACCAGAATCATTTGAAAGAGATTGTACAGCGTACCAATAAGACGGTGGAAGCGGTACAATATCGTGTAAAGAAAAAAGAAGGTGATTATGTATGGCTTAGTACGAATATGAATGTACTGGAGCGCGATCGACAAAATCGTCCTACAAAGTTGATTTGTGTATCGCAAGATGCAACGAAACAGAAAGAAACCGAGCTAAAATTAGCACAAGCCAATGAAGAACTCAAACGCTTCGCCTATGTCTCGTCGCATGACCTGAAAGAGCCACTCAATACTGTCATCAGCCTGATTGATGTGATTAAGATGGAAATGGATAAGGATGCACAAATACTTGATTTACTCGATTTATTGGATCTCTGCACCGTCCGCATGAAGCAATTGATTGACGACTTACTCTCCTATTCGCTACTCGAACAACAACGATTAAAAACTGATGATGTAAACTTAAATGAACTACTAACTTGGATAAAACAAGATTTAGATACATCCATCGTGGAAAGTGAAGCTACCATTCATATTCCACTATTACCCATAGTTCGAGGTGATGCGACCCAACTTCGACAGCTTTTCCAAAATCTTATCAGTAATGCCATAAAATATCGAATAGAAGCACCTAATATAAAAATAAAAGCCGAAGAACAAGCTCAGCATTGGCTTTTCTCTATAGCAGATAATGGTATAGGTATAGCAGAAAAAAATCTTTCTAAAATATTTGAAGTCTTCCAGAAATTGCATGCCAGTCATGTGTATGAGGGTACAGGTATAGGGCTTGCAAGTTGTGTGCGAATTGTAGGTAGACATCAAGGAAAAATATGGGCTGAATCGGAACTGGGGAAAGGTTCGACTTTCTATTTTACACTTGCTAAATAAAGAGGACGTTTCGAGTATACATTTCATAAGAACAAATCCATTTTGGTTGAAAATTAAGACTTATCTTTGCAGCCTAATTTAAAAAATACATGGATACCAAGCGGACAGACGTAAATAAACTCGGAGAATTCGGACTTATTGAACACCTCACTAAACAAGCAGAACTCAAAAATCCTTCTAGTGTATATGGCATAGGCGACGATGCGGCGGTAATAAAAAGTAGCAGCGGCTTATCAGTTGTTTCCACGGATATGCTCGTAGAAGGCATTCATTTCGATTTGATGTATACGCCCTTAAAGCATTTAGGCTACAAAGCAGTGGTGGTGAATCTATCGGATATTTATGCGATGAATGCCCTCCCAAAACAAATCACGGTATCTATTGCCATTTCCAATCGCTTTTCGGTGGAAGCCTTAGAAGAATTGTATGAAGGTATTCATCAAGCCTGTGCCTTCTATAATGTAGATTTGGTGGGTGGCGATACAACTTCTTCCTTGAAAGGACTCTACATCAGCGTGACCGCAATAGGTGAAGTAGAAGTGGATAAAATTGCATATCGCAATACAGCAAAAGTCGGAGACTTGATTTGTGTGACGGGTAGCTTGGGCGCAGCCTATTTAGGACTACAGATACTAGAGCGCGAAAAACAAGTATATATTTCTAGCCCTGGCGTGCAGCCCGAACTAGGCGAAAGCAAATACTTGATAGAACGCCAACTAAAACCCGAAGCACGGCGCGATATGATTAATTTATTTTCTAAAAATCAGCTCGTCCCTACTGCTATGATTGATATTTCAGATGGCTTGGCTTCAGAGTTATTTCATATCTGCAAGCAGTCGGGCGTGGGTGCATACATAGAAGAAACGGGTGTTCCGATTCATCCAGAAGCAGAACAAATGGCGATCAAATTCAAGCTAGATCCTATTACTTGTGCTTTGAGTGGTGGAGAGGATTATGAACTACTCTTTACCGTCCGTCCTGAAGATTTAGAAAAAGTAAAATTCATGCCCGATATTTATATCATGGGCGAAGTAGTAGCACTTGAAGATGGCATTAAGTTGCATACGAAGGGCGGCAATATCCATGACTTGCAAGCGCAGGGTTGGCGGCATTTTTAAGGTACACAATGAGTGGATATTTTCCTCAAAAAAGAAAGCGAGAACCTGACTTCACCCAAGTTCTCGCTACTCCAAATTAATTATATTCATGTTGTATTTTTAGGTTTTGAGTGGTTGCGAAAAGGAAATTTTTCGAGGGTAAAAGGATGATTTATTGAAGCTTCGGGAATTGGACCCGTTCTAAAAATAGAACGAGTCCATGTAAAACCTATAAGTAGATTATTCTATATATAAAAACGCTTATAGATTCATCAGTACATTTTTTATCCGTTTGGATAAGGCATATTAGTAATTCAAAATCATAGGCGTTGCAGTCATCACGCTCAAGTGATTGCGATGTTTCACAGCTACATGATATTCCTTATTTGGCGGTAAACTAAAGTCAGGAAAACCTGTTCCTGTTCCATCTACTACTTTACCATTTTTCAGTAAGAGTCCTGCCGTTGTTCCCAACACAGTAGTTGGCGTATTTGGGTCGCGTACTTCTAGGAATACCCAATCTACTACGCCTAATGTTGCATCACCTAGTACTGCCATAGTGGTCGTTTCGCCGCCACCGTCACCTACATGCGTAAAGCTAAGTCCGGTGTAAGGTTCTGTAAGTGGCACTAGATTAGAAGTCGCTAAGTCTGTACGCATTTCCCCAGGGGTTGTTGGCATATCCATTGCTCCCCACAAGTTCACACTCACATCCAAGCGTATGCAATTTTTGATAATGTCCACGATAGTCTCACAGCGTTCGCCTGCCGAGTTGGTCACGATTACGCCTACTTCGTCCGTAGGAGTTAAGCCTGTGGTAGTGTAAGTAGTACTTGCACCATTTTGTACCGTTTCACCAGCGTCCCATTGGCGGTTGGCATTTGCATCTACAAAGAATTCGTAATTTACTGCTGTGCCATTTGTTGCGGTCACTACAGCATCTACATCACAAGTTGCAGGTGTCACAGACATTTCTGTATATAATTCATTGCCGAAAATATACGCCGCGCCTGGTCCACTAGACATATAATTCGCATTATCTCCATCCGAATTGTTTTCCTTACAACCTATAATAACCGTACAACCATCTATGGCTACTGCATTACCAAATTGGTCGTTCATATCACGTGCACTAGGTACTCCCTTATTCATCAGTCCCCAATTGTTCGTACCGCCAATGTTGCGCTTGAAGAAGAATACAGAACCTGCATCATTCATCGGATTCATATTACTTACATCATCATCTTCTTGTTCCGCACCTACTACAATCAGGTTGCCATCAATCGCTACAGAAATTCCAAAATGGTCTGTTAGTGCTGGGTTTGTCGCTACCAATCTTTTTACTTCTCCCCAGTTGTTTGTACCGCCTGTATTTCTGTTATACACATAAGCTGCACCTATATCACTAGTAAGGGCACCGCCGTGGTCGTCTTCATGCGCGCCTACTACAATATTGTCGCCACTAATATCCACGGCACCGCCAAAGCGCAGATAAGCACCAACTGCTGAAGGCGCCAATTGTGTAACTAATCCCCAATTATTCGCTCCACCTGTATCTTTATTATATACATAGGCTCCACCTATATTAGTCATACCTGACATATCATAATTCCACTCTCCTACTACGATATTGTCCCCATCAATGGCTACACTGGCACCATAGTCACCATCCTGAGAGCGA
Source organism: uncultured Saprospiraceae bacterium (assembly GCA_937959095.1). Lineage (GTDB taxonomy): Bacteria > Bacteroidota > Bacteroidia > Chitinophagales > Saprospiraceae > JAAUTG01. The sequence continues at coordinate 7,563 of CALGLY010000788.1, read as the reverse complement.
TTAGGTGATTCCATTCTTTTGATTTCTGTCCAAGTACCAGCTATATTTTGGAAAATATAAACCGCACCAGCATTCCGAGTTGTGCCACCACCAACTGCATCACGTTTTTCTCGGAAAGCTGAAATTACAGCATAGTCGCCATTTACATCCAAGCGATAGCCAAAGAAACTATTATCGTCTGGAATACTGGCTTGAATGGTTTGTACGAGGGAGAAATTATCAGAATCACCGCCATCTCTTTTGTAGATATATACTTGTCCTTGTGAATTCAAACTGAAAGGCTTACAAGCAAAAATATAGTCTCCAGAAATAGCTACGGTATTCCCGAAATAATCAAAAGCAGCGCGATTAGGTGCAGCTATTACTTGTATAATCTCCCACTGTCCATTTACTTTTTTTAGGATATGGGTTTTTCCTGCACGTTGTACAACGTTCATTTCATTTTCATCATAGGAATCGAGAGGTTCGCCTACTACTGCAAAGTCACCATCTATATCGACATCTTCTCCAAAACCATCGAAACTATTTCGAGCATCAGCGACTAGTTTTGTGACTTCTGTGAAGGTAGTGGTTTGTGCTAGTAAGGTAATACTACTAAAAAGGCAGGTAAATAGGAGTAGGAAATTTTGAAGAGGGAAATGGAATACTTTAGTTACGTTTTTCATGACTGTCTCGCGTTTTTAATTTTGTAATAGAATGTGTTTTACAGAATGACTTTTTCATTATTGTCACCATAAAACTAGAGGAGAAAAAAGATATTGAAAAATTTATGTTGTGAATTGCAGTAGCCTTGTGGTGAATGGTAGAAATCCTGTGGTGGGCAAAAATGGGGTTTTGAAAAAGTGGACTTTTAGACCTAAATTAGGTTTTATGTGATGCGGGCAAAATTATAGCTCTTGTAGCCAATTTCTTAGGATAATTGCTAAAGTGTCTTTGGTTGGAGTTTGCCAAGCAGTATATGCCTTCACGGATTCCAGGGCAGTATTCAAGTCGAAGTCCTTTTGTGCTTGCGCATAAAAAATACCTTGTTCCATAAAGTGTTCGGCGAGGTATTCTTGTTCGGTCTGTCCGGGGGTTGGAATCAGGATAGCCGCTTTCCGAAGATGCGCCAAATCCATGAGGGTACTATAACCCGATCTACTAATGACTACTTCGCTGGCTAGCATGGCATCATTGAGAGCTTCGGTAGCTAAAAAGGCAACATATTCCACATTGTCAGCTTGTTGGTGGCCTTGCTGTTCGGGTTTGCCACCTACGACTAGGATTTTTTTTTCAGGCAATAGACGAACTTGTGCTAAAATAGCCTTTTCAAAGTGGGTGCGCTGTGGCTCCGGTCCAGAAATAACAGCAATGGCATCATAGCGTTTCGGCTGTTCGTAGTATTGCATTCGGGAAAGAATACCGAGATAAGTTATTTTTTTTAAGGAAATAGCATGCGACAATTCCCCTGCCAGATTAGGTTCTCCTTCGATATCAGGAATCCAACAGACATCAAAAAGGCGAATCCAAAAGCGATTTCCCCAACACGCCAGTACTTCGAGTGGGCGAAATGGAATTTTTAAATTAATTTGGTGCGTCATAAAAGCAGTAGTGATGCCAAAATGAAAGCAGCCAAAGCGATTGTCGCTAATAATAGCATCTATCTGCTGCTCCCGCACTAGTCGTCGTATAGCGATTTGTTCGCGCAGTATAGCCCATGCAATTTTCGGCAATTGCACCGCTATATTGAAAATCATATTGTTCGTACTATAGGTAATATTATAAGCGGGGAGTTGAAAGAGGGGTAAGTCAGGAAATTCTTGGCGAAGCAACTCATAGGCGCGTCCATCGGAAGCAAGCAAAACGTCTACATCTTCCTTCAAAAGGGCATGAATGATAGGAATGCACCGCGTGGCATGTCCTAGTCCCCAATTGAGTGGCGCGATGAGAATCTTTTTTTTCATAATACTACGTAATGCTACAATGCGTTAATGCTACAATGTGATAATGTTTTTTAATTAATTATTACATTACAGCATTATTACATTAACGCATTGTAGCATTACCATGAGAAAGAAACAAATTCCTTTAGCAGTCTTGCTATTCGTATTCGCTATTTTGGTCGTCGGTTGTCGGACTTCTTGTGGTTGTCCTTAATCGTTTGAGTAATACGACGCAAACGAATTTCGTCCGCATTTTCATCAAAGAAGCGGTATTCAATCAATTGAAAATCACTATTCGATTCCACGCGTATCCATTTCTGGTGCGCAAACCACCAGCGCATGAGCTGATTTGGGAAACCCTTCTTGAAATAAGCCTCCACATAAGGATGCACTTTCAAGGTCAGTTTTCCTTTCGGATGCGATTGTAGAATAAAATTCAAGTCGCGTTCTATTTGGTCAGTCACCAAGATGGAAGCGTTGATTTTGCCTGTTCCATTGCAACTCGGACAAACTTCTGCAGTATTAATTTTTACCTCTGGGCGTACCCGTTGGCGTGTTATTTGCATTAGCCCGAACTTACTCAAAGAAAGAATAGTGTGCTGTGCGCGGTCTTTTTTCATCATCCGACGCATTGAAGTTACTAGCTTCTTTTTGTTGTCCGCATTACGCATGTCTATGAAGTCGATGATGATGATACCACCGATGTCGCGCAGACGCAATTGGCGTGCAATCTCCTCTGCCGACTCCAAATTTACAGACAAGACTGCATCTTCTTGGTTGCTACTCGTTAGTTTTTGTCCACTATTCACATCAATCACGTGCATCGCTTCCGTATGCTCAATCACGATATACGCGCCACTTTTCATAGTAGGCGTACGACTGAAGGAAGATTTTATTTGCCGTGTAACTCCAAAAGCATCATAGACTGGGCGATTTCCCCGATGCAACTGTACAATCTTAGACTTTTGAGGATTATTATTCCCCATGTAGGTCTTTATATTGTAGAAGAGTTCTTTATCATTCACCACAATTCTATTGAACGAATCGCTCATTAAATCGCGGAGTAGACTGGTTGTTTTATCTAGTTCGCTTAAAATCTTAGCAGGTGGTCGTTGCTTGTAGAGTTGCTGATGGATGTGTTCCCACTTACCCATCATTGCACTTAGTTCTTCGTGTAGCTCTTGTGCATTTTTACCTTCAGCCGCAGTTCGTACAATCACTCCGAAGTTCTTCGGCTTGATGCTTTCGATGATGCGTTTTAGGCGTTTGCGCTCTTCTCCATTCGATACCTTCTTCGATACCGCTACCACATCCGTAAAAGGGGATAAGACCAAGAGATGACCAGGAATAGTGATTTCGCAACTTAAGCGTGGCCCTTTCGTGCCGATAGGTTCTTTTAGTATCTGTACTAGAATAGGTTGGCGTTTGTCTAGTACTTCATCAACTTTGCCTGTCTTGATGATTTCAGGTTCTATTTCAAAATTCTCTAAAGTATGACTAGCTAATTTTCCTGAAATAGAGTCCTTCGTAAATTTCAATACGGATTTCAGCTTTGGACTGAGATCGGTATAATGAAGAAAAGCGTCTTTTTTATGCCCAATGTCGACAAAAGCCGCATTTAGACCAGGCATCAAACGATTAACTTTTCCTAGAAAAATATCTCCTACTGTGAAGTTGGTATTCTTCTTTTGGCTGTGCAACTCAACTAACTTTCCTCCTTCTAATAATGCTATTTCAACATCAGAGGAACTCGCGTTGATGATTAATTCTTTTTCCACGAATCATTTTACTTATGGTTTATAGCGTATTGACGTACCGCTAGCATGGTTTCCCTTTTATGAAAAGGAAACAAGCTAATATTAGACTTAATTCAGAATAAAGCCTACATCAATAGTTTAGATAAACCTGCTTTTCAAGGAAGTGGAAAAGAAAAGGCTAAGGAGTTGCTTTTTTCTTGGTAGTCTAAGACGACATACAAGAATAAATTAGACATTTTATACTGCTCTTTTTCCTTCTAATAAATCTTAAAAAAGCCTTATTTAGCTAAGCTATACGCGGTTTTTGAAGATTTATTAGAAGAAAAAATACCTAGCCTAAAATCATCTAATTTATTTTTGTATGTCGCCTAATACTTTTTAGATGCTCACAGATGATATTTCGTGCAAAAAAAATATAAATCCTATGTTTAGGGGGTCAGCTCAAAAATTATGTTCAAGAGTGTGCAATCACAAAAAGTAGGAATACAAGAAACTGCTCCTTAAAATATATATATAGTAGAATAGTCTTCGTGATTAAAATAGATGTGAATTCTTATTTGGTAGATTAATCGAACCTATCTTAGTATATCAAGAAGACTTAAAAGTATAGATAGCAATTAAATTTTTAATATAGTTTGGTTAGAACTTACTAAATACAAAATATTAGTTTTTGCATTAAAAACCACTATCTATTGGTACGCATAGCATATGCTCCTTTGCTGCATAATAGAAACACAAACGAGCATTACCTTTTTTCCACTTTTACCTAAAAACTATTACTTTTTCCGACTCTTTGAAGAAATTATTTGCTTTCCAGAAAGGAGCTATTGCTCTTTCATGAGCAAATTTCTTCAAAGAATTCTTTTTTCATCCGCTTTAGCTTCTAGCTGTAGATAGCTAGAAGCCAAAAGCGTGATTACTTCTTCTTCTTATGGCGATTCTTACGCAAACGTTTTTTACGTTTGTGTGTCGCTATCTTATGTCTTTTTCGTTTTTTACCACAAGGCATAATATAGAAATTTATAAATGATTAAGATATAATTATTGATATATGTAAATGTTGATGGCAATAAATGCCTCAACAATATTATATTCTCTTTAGAAATGGGCGCAATTATATTAACCCCGTAAGGTCTCACATTGTTTCGCCATTGCTTGTGCTTCTTGCTTTTTATTGAGTTCTTCGTATATCTGAGCAAGCATACATACCACCTTCGCATTTTCAGGAGCTAGGCTATATGCCTTTTCTAAGCGACCTGCTGCTTTGTCGTATTGTCCTGTTCGCATTCCTTGTTTTGCAAGGTTTAGCAGAACTGGTACATTATCAGGATATCGTTTATTCAAGTCGAGCAACATCAAAATCCCCTTCATTGGGTTATTTGCTGGTGGTTGCTCTGTGTACACCGTTGCTAAGTTTAGCTTGTGCTGCACATCCTCAGGACTGAGTGAACTCGCATTTTCAAAAGCTTTTACAGCACGTTGCGTACAAAAGTCTTTTACTTTTTCTTTTTGTTCGCGCTGCACACATATCGCATAGGTTGTCCCTGCGATAGACCAAGCCTGTTCTCCTTTATCTATTTCAGCCAATTGCTCTGCATAATAACCTGCTATAGCTGGCTGTTTATTCTGATACCAAGCACTCGATAATTGCTCATAGGCTTTCACCTTAGCCGAATCGGTAGTTGCTAGTTCCAGTTGTTGCTCAAAAATCAATAGATTGGTAGCACTGCTGGTACTAATTTCCTGCTTTGCATCAAGCAATAGATTGTTAATATCCGTACTAGTTTGGGCTAAAGCTCTCGACTTTTCAATAGACTTTTGCTTAGGAGGAACGGTATCAAATCCGAAATAGAGCGCAAAGAAAAGGAAAATAGCTGATAGAACGACAAAAATTTGCAATTTCGTCATAATTCGCTCTGATTTAAATATTGGAGAGGTGTAATGGCTTCGCCAAATGGATAATTGAAAATGGATAATTGAATTTTTTTTAAAGTTAAAATATCTAATTCTGTTTTATAACTTTTTTTATAATTTTCAATTATCCATTTGTCTTATTTATGCTTTATCTTCTGGCAGTGAACTTACATTGCTCTTCACTTGCTCCACAAATACTTTTGCTGGCTTAAAGGCTGGAATATAATGCTCTGGAATAACAATTGCCTTGTTTTCCTTGATGTGTCTTCCGATTTTTTCAGCGCGTCGCTTCACTATGAAACTGCCGAAACCTCGAATATAAACGTTCTCTCCTTCTGCGAGAGAATCCTTTACTTCTTTGAAGAATGCTTCTAGGGCTACTAATACATCGACCTTCTGTACACCTGTCTTCTCAGATACTGATGCTACAATATCAGCTTTTCTCATATTATGAATTGATTTAGAATGCTTTATAAATACGAATTAGTGTTACACTAAGAGTGGCAAATTTCGCAAAATTCCGCTTGTTTCAAAATATGAAACAGTATTTCTTTTATTTTTTTTCCTCATTTTCAGTCAATTAGACCAATTATCGCATAAAACACACGCCTTTCGACCTAAAAGGACTTACTTCAAGCGAATTGCTACTGCATTCTTATGTGCTTCCAGTTGCTCCGCAGCAGCCATTATTTCCACTGTAGGCCCGATATTTTGCAAGCCTTCTTTGGTAAGTTGCTGGAAGGTAATTTTTTTCACAAAGGCATCCAAAGAAACACCACTATAGGCACGGGCGTGTCCATTGGTAGGCAAGGTATGATTCGTACCAGAAGCGTAGTCTCCTACTGATTCAGGCGTATAGTTGCCAAGAAAGATAGATCCTGCATTCCTAATACCTTCGGAGAAAGCAAGTTCTTCTTCCACTGCCAAAATTAAGTGTTCTGGTGCGTAGGTGTTTATGATTCCTTGTGCTTCTTCTCGATTTTTAGCGATTATAGCCACACTATTTTCGAGGGCTTTTGCCGCCATATCTTTTCTAGGTAAACGGGCAAGTTGTGCCGTTATCTCTTCTTGTATTGCTTTTACTAATTCAGTATCAAATGCCACTAAAACAACCTGACTATCTACACCGTGCTCTGCTTGCGAAAGCAAATCGGCTGCGACATAAGCAGCATTCGCAGAAGCATCCGCACATACGAGCACCTCAGAAGGGCCAGCAGGCATATCAATAGCGATACCACTTTTATTAACTAATTGCTTCGCTGCTGTCACATACTGATTGCCTGGCCCGAAAATCTTGTAGGTACTTGCAATACTTTCCGTACCATAAGCCATAGCTGCTATTGCTTGCGCACCACCTACTTTGAAAATTTTAGTGCAGCCTACTAGCGAAGCCGTATATAAAATAGCTGGATGAATGCTCCCATCTTTGCTAGGCGGTGTACAAAGGACTAGCTCCTGACAACCAGCAATTTTGGCGGGTACGCCCAGCATCAAAATCGTAGAAAAAAGCGGTGCTGTACCGCCCGGAATGTACAAACCAACTCGTTCAATAGCGACACTCTTGCGCCAACATCGCACACCAGGCATCGTTTCCACCACTTCAGGCTGCAATTGCTGTTGCTGATGAAAGCGTTCAATATTCGCCTTGGCAGTCTGAATGGCCTGTTTTAGTCGATCTTCTACTAAGCGATCGGCTAGAGCAAGTTCTGCTGCACTCACTTGCAAATCGTCCAATTCTACGCCATCAAAACGCGCCGTGAATTCCTTCAATGCTGCATCCCCTTTGCTTTGTACTGCTTCTAGAATAGTACTGACTTTGTTTTCCAATTGCGCGGTATCCATCACAGGGCGTTGCAGGATAGTTGCCCAATCTTTGGGATTTGTATTTTGATATACTTTCATTTTGCTAATGAGCGAATTTTTGAATGAGTGAATTGATAATGCTGAAATAAATTATCAATTTTTAATTC
>CALGLY010000787.1 GCA_937959095.1 uncultured Saprospiraceae bacterium | reverse complement strand
TTAATTGCAGATAGATAGGATAAGCTTAAAGCGAGTGAGACGACCTTAGGGTATGTTTGAACGTTTGGTTATTAAGCTAGTAAGTAGTCAGACAAAAATAATCTAACAACTTCTTGAAGTCTCTTTTTCCCTGACTCTTTGTTACAAAAATCATCACTATACACGGGCATAACTCCAATTTTTGCGCCTCGATTCAGGAAAAAATAGAATCAATTAATTATCATCTTATTTTTGTCTGACTACTTACAGAAAATAAATAATAAAATTAAAGTGGTGAATTATTTCCTGTAGTTTGAATTGAGTAAATGCACATCCCCTTATATTAAAAGCTAATTTATAATATTATATATTTAAAAAAAAAAATATTATTTGTATTATTTTATTTTTTAACATAAAAACCTATTGCCAATCCAAAATAATAGAAGTTTTGAGTGAAAAACCATTATTTACAAAATGCTTATTATCTATAGTACTTGTACGTTGGTTGGCTACTAAGTGAGGGATGGTATTGAAGGATTACTCGGATATGGAGCTAGGTGTTTATCAGACGACATCAGGGAATTACTAGACTTCGCAAATACAAAAGCCCCATTCTACTAAGCAGAACAGGGCTTCATATTATGATTAATAATCAATTTTCTCTAAACGCCCCTTTAGTTGTTTTTCTTTTTTGAAATATTCTATGATTAGGATGTAACCGTCTTTTGCAGGAAGTACGGTCTGATACTTAGCCTTTGATTCTAATGAAATATCATCGGACTCATAAGCGCCGTCTACCTGTGTTACAGTTTTTACTTGCCACTCTTTTTCCTCTCTATCATAGTCCGTGTATAAGACTGTAAATAGATTTTCTTCTATCTCTTGTTGCATAAACATATAATCAAAAGCACCTAAACTGTTGAGGTAATAGCCTATCAACTGCATGCTTCCCATTACGAGACCCGCTTTAAACTGATTTTTCCCTTTTTCAATAAATGTAGTATTCTCTAACTCAAATTCGGGATTAAATTCAAAGATAACTAAATCTTGTATCACGAATTTAGTCAAACTTGCTCCTTCTGCTCCTAAAGCCATTGCTGCTATTCCTGCTGCATTAGCATTTTGTTTAAATTGTTCTCCAACGGCATAAATTTTGCCATCATCGGTTTGAATCAATTTGTGAAAATAGACATAGCCTTCTCCTTTAATTTTTCCTTTTTTGTTTACATCAAGGTGTTTCGCAACATCTTCTGTCCAAGAAATAAACTTTTTAGATAGGGTTTCTCCTGACTTATTCACAGTGATTGCACAGAGTCCCTTACTTTTACCACTCATAGCTTTGTCTGCTATATCATAATAGTATCCAAATAAGGTCGCGTTATTTGTGTTTTTGTCGAAAAAAGAGTGGAACGCAAAAATGTTATGCTCTTCATCACTGAGGCTTATTTCATAAAGCTTATCGCCTGTTTTTGCATCAATACCTAGTACATAAGTTTTGAGGTCTTTCTTCATCATACCTGGTAGTTTCATGATATTCGCCAAGTAAACATCTTCGCTACTGCCCAAATGTGTAGCAATTTCTAATTCCTTAGAAGTTGGTGAAGAGTTATATTTCCAGCCCTTTACTTCTTTTGTTTTTGGAAAAAATTCAATTTGGTAACCAGTTTTTTTGTTGTCCTTCATGGCAATATTTACAAAGCCTAAATCATCAATGGGAAGAAAATTTATGGTTGGAGGTTCTGTTGATTTTTGTATCATACTTGCAACATAGCGTAACTCCATTTTATCAACCTCGCGTTTTTTAGTATATATCAATTCGGCATTCTTATCATATTGCTTAAAAATGAATAATTTTTCTTTCAAATCCACGAACTTAAGCATAATAGTTTCTCCATTATACTGACCATCTAGCAGATTCAAATAGGGTGTACCTGTAATACGCTTACTAGCAATCTTATTTAGATTTTGATCTAGGAATTGTAGAAGATAATTTTTTGTTTTACGGTCTCTCTTATCTACTTCATAAAACATGAAATAGCCCGTTACATCTTCTCCATCTTTAATGACATTCATATTTTTCATTTTCGCTTGTCGAATGCCATCAAGCGTTAGGTCTTGAGCGATTAAATTTCCTGATACTACGATAAATAGTACGAGTAGTAACAGTTGCTTAAGGTTGTTCATTGTACATAATTAAGTTATAAAATAGGATTGTATTATTTTAATACGAATTGATGTAATCCGCATGTTTTCCATTGGGGAAAAGCTGTTGGTATTTTTTTTGTAAGGCTTTGATTTCTTCTTCCTTATCCATTAATTCAGTAGCTTGAAAAAGAGCCAAAAGATAAGATTCATTGGTATCGAAATCTGTCGCTCTTGCTTTCAAATAGTGGTAGGCTAGTTGTTTTACTTCATTACTTCGCATACGATGTAGAACGCGCAATAATTGTTGATAGTCTACTTCTTGTTTTGAATTGGGTTGTTTTACCATTTCATCAAAATCATGCGATTTAATCGCATAATACAAGTCCACTAAGCCTTGTCCTACTTGAGCATGCACATAAACATCTTGAGGGTGCGTATCTAAAAGATGTAAGAAGTAATACAATCCGCGCCCAACATCACCAAGTAAATATTGAGCGTTTGCTTGCTCGAAAATAAGTTGTTTTTTCAATTGTTGGAAGGCATTTTCAGGCTGTAGAAAAACCTCGCCAGCCGCACTTAGCTTTGGTGTAAGCAATTGGATACGCTCCTTACAATCGGGATGTGTTTTTATGGAATCCTTTTCAAAAATTACCGCTGTTTCAATGTCTGAATTGAACATTGTACTTTCTTCTTCTAGCCAAGTCTGTTTAAACGGATATACTTCGGTGTTTAATAGTTTTTCTAAATGAAGTGCTTCACGTTCTGGAATGTCATCTACACCATCCAATTTTTCAAGACACTTTGTAGCTTCTTCTATAGAATATTTGGTGTTTTTCAAATAGGTCAAGCCAAGTTCATCAGCCTCTACTTCTTGCCCTCTATTATGACGACGATTATCGTATAATACATTGCGATACATATCCATCAGTTGTTCTTCCGTATTATATTCGCTACGCTCGATATTTTTTAGTTGCCGTTTGTGGTGCCCTTGAAGCCCCTGACGGGTGTGAATAAGAC
>CALGLY010000786.1 GCA_937959095.1 uncultured Saprospiraceae bacterium | reverse complement strand
TGAAACAGAACAATAACTAATTTCTCGAAAAGATGGCTAATGCATCAACCTATAAACAACACTAACTTGTCCTAAAAAAGATATCGCCACTCACCGTTTCCAAGGACAAGCGTTTGCTACCACCACCATTGATAGAAGTGCTTAATTTCTTGCTATAAGCCGAGCTACTATCATCTAAATCTATATCGAAGTCAGTATAAATTTCTCCTGTCACACAGCGGAAGCGGAGTTCGGTAGGATGTGTAGACGGGAGTGTAATACTCACAGTGATGCGTAGTATTTTATTGAATAATACGAATAAGCAATACCTTTGCATAAAAAAGTACATATCCAGCATGGAGATAACAAATCAATTACTATTCTTTTCTGGTGGTTTAGGTGTATTCAATGGTGCATTGATGAGCATCTATTTTTTATTTTTCGTGAAACCCAAACGCCTCCAAAATCAGTTATTTGGATTGCTTATCTTGATGCTAAGTATTCGTATAGGAAAATCTATTTTCTATCACTTTATGCAGGGCCTCTCAAAAGATATCCTACAAATTGGACTCACAGCTTGTCTGTTTATCGGAGCATTATTGCTGTTTTATGTGCAAACGAGTTTGGAACAAAGAACTGCTCTCAAGCGGCAGGAACGATGGCAGCTTTGGGGCTTGGGTATTTTGGCAGTTTCTGTTGGGCTAGTATTTCCTTATCGAAATCATTCTGACCTATGGAATACATTCTTCGTACAAAGTATTTATTTAATTTGGAGTATTTATATCATCCTTACGGGCATAAAACTAAAGGATACTATCTACAAGTTTTTCGTTAGCCCTAAGCAATCGACCGTATTAGAAAAGTGGCTACTCGTCGTGTTTTTCACAAATTTACTTATCTGCCTAATCTTCAATTCGGTCTTGCATGTTGGTTTTCCTAACTATATTTTTGGGTCGATTACGTTTTCTCTTATATTTTATGTGCTGGCTTTGTTTTTGCTATTTCATCCGCAACGAAAAATCATTTTGCAAGGCACAAAACAAGCGTACCAAAACAAAAAAATCGCAAATCAGCAAGCAACCGAAATTGAGAACGGGCTTCACGAATTAATGCAGCAACAAGCTTGGTATAGAAAATCAGATTTAAAACTACCACAAGTAGCCGATGCCTTACAAATTAGTCCACACTTGCTATCGCAATACCTAAATGACAATTTGGGTAAAACCTTCACCAATTTTGTGAATGAATACCGCGTACAAGCCGCTTGTGAATTATTGACCAGCGAACACCAATTTACCCTAGAAGGAATTGGCTATGAAGTAGGCTTCCGCTCGAAGTCGAATTTCTTCGCGACTTTTAAAAAACAAAAGGGCTGCACTCCGAATCAGTTTGCACAACAGCAAAAAATACTGCAAAAAGAGTAGCAGATTTAGGTTCAATTCATTCACCCTCCAAAAACGACAGAAAAGCTATTTTTCGCATTTATTCTCCCGTAGTTTTATAGCATCCAAAGTGCGCCATATCTCATGTTCAAAATCTTTTGGAGAAAACTTAAAGACAAGAATAGATTGCTTTTTTTCTTCACAGAAATGTTTTTCAACCCATACCTTCAATTCCATAGGTTCATTGGTAACAAAAGCATCGAATATTTTGATAGTGCCTGCAAAGGTCGGAACGCCATTGTTGTCATCTTTTTTGTAAATTTTAGCAATTGAGCTAGGCGGCACAAAGTCTTTATTCTTGTTTACCACCTTCGCCAATCCATCAAAGTATGATTGTAGATTCGTCTCCAGCTCTGCTACTGATAACTCTCTATCCAAATTGATGTTCCATGCGAAAGTATAAGACCAAAACTCAGGACTGTCTATATTTCTCCAACCGTTTGGAAAATGAGCTTCCTCAATCCCTTTATATGCTATTGCTGGCGCAAATTTTAAAGGGAAAGTGAATATTTCCTTCTTCCAATTGCCCTCTGTTTTCAACAAATATAAACTCGTCCTATCAATTTCTACACCAAGCTTTTTTAGCATCTCTATGCCATTTTCATTTTTCGGATTTAAAGTTATGGATTTTTTATACTTTTTGATAGCATTAGTGGTATCTCCAAGCATCATAAGTGCTTCTCCGTAACTATCATAAACATTAAAAGCATTGGGAAATGCTGCTAGGTTTAGTTTTAAAATAGCAATTCCTTTTTCCAATTCATTCGCTTGCAAAAATTCGTAAGCTGCATCGTTCATCTCTCGTTCGTCGAGATTATAATCATCATCGTCTTTGATACTTTCGTAAAATGAAAGTCCCACAGCTATCCCCTCTTGCTTTATAGTTTTCAATAAATCATAGGCGATAGATTTTTTAGGAAAATCATAAGATTTGTCATACAAAATACCACTAATCGCCTGACTCATTTCATACAGTAATGCCCCGCCCGTATTGTTCAGAAGAATGATAGAAGAACGCTCCGAGGGAATACGAAAAATGAGTGAATTGAAGCCATTAATAACACCATCATGTTCGATTGTTTGTATGATTTTTTTCGTATTTCCGATATAACTATCGCCCACAAGCCAACCATAACCGTAATGCTGTCCCCAAGCAGCTATATGTTTGCTAAAAATTAGGTCTAGGTACTTTTGGGGCAGCAATTTTTCTGTGTATAAAGCCTGATCCCAACGATACATATCTTCTACGCTCGAATACAATCCGCCTGCAGCATAAGCAATAGACATATCAATGTAATTGGCTGGCGTAAACTTGCTTCCCATCTTGTAATAACCCATTGCTCGGTTTTTTATGATTGCGTTGCTGTTTTCAAAGCCCGTGTGCGTCATGCCAAGTGGGTTCAGAATTTTTTCTTGTAAGACTTCCTTATAGGATTTTTTAGTTATTTTCTCTAAGATAGCACCCAACAGCGCATAACCCGAATTGCTGTAACTAAAGCGTTCGCCCGGCTCGAATAGAAGGGTAGAATCTGCGAAAACCTGAAGGAGTTCATCAGGTTGCATGGACTTAAGCATCAGCTCTTGATAGTTTGGGAAAGAAGTATAACTAGGCGTTCCAGAGGTGTGTGTAAGTAAATGATGAATCGTTATTTTATCTGCTTTTTCTTTCGGATATTCTGGTAAGTAAGTAGAAATTGGAAGGTCTAAGGCTAGCTTGTTTTCCCCCACCAATTGCATAATCAGCATGGCACTGAATTGCTTACTGACAGAGGCTAATCGAAATCTAGTATCTGTTTCATTTGGAATATTCCATTCCATATTCGCAAAACCAAAGCCTTTTTTGTAGAGGATTTCCCCTTTTTCTGCGACAAGTATTGCGCCATTAAATTTTCCATAAGCTGCATAAGCACTTACTAATTCATGTATTTTATCCGCTTTGTTGTTATCTGCGCTTGGTGTTATCTGCCCAAAACATGGGGAGGTACTTGCAAGCAGAAGAAGCCAGAAAAAGAAGCCCAAAAATAGAGCAGTACTTTTCATAATCTGTGTTTTTTTCAAACCTACGCTAAAGCTTCTCACAAAGTCTCTTATCGCACGTAAAATGATGTAAACGAAATGTAAATCTTGGCTTTATTCCACAAATAATGCCATGTGCTACTTGAGTACTCGGACAGAATGAAAATAAAAAACAGCAAGACTACACACCCTAAATCAGTTTACTCAAAACCAGAAAGTACCGCAAAAAGAGTAGCGAACTATAGTTCAGGACTGATTCTGACCCTGTTTTCTGGCAAAAAAAAGGAATTTCCCCTAGTCTTGTTGAAAATTTCGTTCTTGGACAATTTTGGTGAGCAAGTGGATTTTTCACAAAATGAGGTAGTGTAACGGTCGAACTTTTTTGAAAATTCCACTTGCTCACCAAAATTGATAGAGAATCAATAAACTCAAGTCATGAATAGAATCATCCTTATTGTTTGTATTGCATTCCTTTCCTTCAATGCAAAAAGTCAGTCCGACGCAGAAAAAGTAAAGATTCCGCTTAACGATTATATGGTCGGAACATCCTACAATTATCCCGAACAAATCAAGCGTGCCTTTACCGAGAATGCGATGCTTTACCTCACCAAAAATGGCAAGCCTTGGCCTATGACTCCCGATGCTTATGCCGAACTATTCATCAAGCGAGAAGCAGGTGAATTCAATGGACGCTATGCAAAATTGCTTAAAACAAAAGTTTATAATGATATTGCTTGGGCAGAAATTGAAATCATAATTCATAGTATCAATGCGCGCTTCATAGACGTGCTTATACTCCAAAAAATGGAAGAAGAATGGAAAATCGTGAGCAAAACCGCCACGCGCTACCCCTTGCAAAATGTGGAAGGTATTCCGCAGCGAAAAGTCATTATGGATGGCTTGAAACATCCCTGGAGCATGGATTTTATCAGTGCAGAAGAAGCCATAGTAGCAGAAAAAGATGGCGATTTGTTGCTTGTGAATTTGGCAAGCAAAGAGAAACAAGTAATTGGCGGTTTTCCTGACGATTTATTCACGACCTTACAGCTAGATGTCAGTAAATACCCCGATGGTACGTATCCGAAAGGTGCAGACGGGCGAATGGTGCGCTGGAATGCAGGCATTCTAGAAGTCCTACTCGACCCTGATTTCTCGGAGAATCGAACTATTTATATTTCCTATGTCGCCCAAAAAGGCGATAAATATGCCCTGAAAGTCATTCGAGCAAGTTTAGAAAATAATCAGCTTCAAGATATTAAAACCCTACTCAATCCTGGTCCTTATGTGCCAGGCTTGTTTCACTTTGGCGGCGGCATAACTTTTGGGGAGGATGGAAAATTATACATCACCGTTGGCGAACGCTTATTTTATGAACACCTAAAAGAAGGCTTAGGCATCGCGCAAGACCTTACGGATGCACGCGGAAAAATCTACCGCATCAATCCCGATGGGAGCATTCCTAGTGATAATCCTGACTTTGGAGCAGGAGCTGTAAAAGGCATTTACGCGCTTGGCATTCGTGCCGCGCAAGGCATTACAGTAGAGCCACACACCAACAAGATTTGGTTCAGTGAACATGGCACCAATCAAGGAGACGAACTCAATCTGCTAGAAGCAGGTACGAATTATGGTTGGCCAAATGTCA
This sequence comes from uncultured Saprospiraceae bacterium, assembly GCA_937959095.1. Classification (GTDB taxonomy): domain Bacteria; phylum Bacteroidota; class Bacteroidia; order Chitinophagales; family Saprospiraceae; genus JAAUTG01. The sequence goes on along the minus strand of CALGLY010000786.1, from coordinate 7,126 downwards.
CCACAGGCGGCTATCGCTCGAAGGATTATAAAGCAGCCGATGTACCGAATGCGGTGTTCACCGATCCTCTGCATTACTGGAAACAAACCGTCGCACCAACAGGCTTGGCTTTTTATACGGGTACGGAATTTCCAGAATGGTATGGCAATCTCATTGTGCCAGGCTTATCAAGAGGAAGTCTTTGGCGGATCACCCTCGATGGTACAGTAGTAAAAGCGGTAGAAGAACTCTTCACCGATGAACATGTCCGACTACGAAAAGCAACAATGAGTCCCGATGGTAAACTCTACTTACTGACGGATGAAGATAATGGACGGATTTTTGAAGTGGTGAAAGAGTAGAATGCTGCTTTTGGATTGAACGCGGAGGCGCAGAGAAATATTAGAAAAAATACTCTGCGCCTCCGCGTCTCCGCGTTCAACAAAATTACTCTCCTAGAAAATTTTCAACAATGTTTTTACAAAAAAAATAGATAATGAAAAGATATATCGTACTCTTCCCCCTACTAATTCTGCTATCTATAAATTTAATAGCACAAGATAGAGTAAAACCCAAAGAGGGCTTCTACATTAACTGGAATACTAGTGTTACCCAAAAGGAAGTGAAACCAAGCATTCCGATTTCTGCTGAAGAAGCGAAGGTTATCAATTGTTATTACGTCACGTTCGACGCACAGCATAGAATGGCTAGTGTGCAATATTTCTTATCAGGAAAACCATCCAATAAAGGAAATTATGGCGCATTTGAGCTAAGAAGAACGTACAGCAAAAAAGGGATGCAAGACAGCTTTTATAATACAGAAGGAACAGCCATTACGAATTCATCAGGAGTCGGAAGGAATAAGTACTATTTTAATACGGATGGCTTTTGGGTAAAGAAAGAGTTCTATAATCTCGACAACAAACAGGTAGAATCGGACGGGGTAGCAAGCATAGAATTAACAAGAAATAAGAACCACGAAGTAGCTACCTGGATAAGGTATAATCTCAAGCGCGACACGATTCCTTTCTATAATAAATTGAAAAAAACGCATATCCGATTCGATAGCCAAGGGCAGCTTGCCTTTATGCAAAATCGGGATAGCGAAGGTAATTTGGAAAATGGCGAAATGGGCGTTGCGGAAGTAGCCTACAAATATGATGAGCATGGTATGTTATTATCAAAAGAATTTAGAAATGAAAACCACCACCCTATCATGCATCCAACATTAAAATATTCAAGAATAGAATATCGCGATTTTAATAAATATGGCTTTTCGAGACGCTTTTATTGTATAGATGAAAACGGTTATCCTATGGAAATGGGAGTGATAGAGTACAATGAAAACATGAGCAGAAAAACGAAAACCTATTTCGATAGATATGGAGAAGCTGCTAATTGCCCTTTTGGATTTTCAAATGCCGTTTACCACTATAATGATAAGGGAGAATTTGTAAAGGAAGTACGTTTCAATCTTGCAGGAGAAGAACAATAAAAACATACACTTAACTTAGTTTGGCTTGAATTCCTATTCAAGCCGAAACGTGTTATCGAAGCTCTGTTTCGTGTGTCCCTTTTGCCTAAGAGTAGTAGGACGAAACGGAGTTTCGATATCGCATTCAGACTTGAATAGGAATTCAAGCCAAACAGAACGTTCAAATTGAGTAATAACACATGAAAATAGAAAAATACATCTCGCTTCTACTTGTTTTAAGCTTCGTCGCTTGTAAACAGCAAGAGGACACACATCACGCTGCTAAAGAAAATTTCGTTATCAATCGCTTGATAATTATAAATGATAAGGATGAAATTTTAATGGCGAAGGAGCAAGAGGTTTGGGCATCTCCTGCCTTTCTATATAGCGAAAGGCAATTCGTCAAAGAGAGCATAGACAGCCTAGCAACTGCTTATGGACTAACCATAACAAGCCCACAATTGCACGGTCAATTTAGCTTTAAGTACGACTATCAGCCCTATGCCACCTTGCGCAATTATTATGTAGCGAAGTATGTAAGTGGAACGATCAAAATTCCTGAACCCATGGAGAAAGTGGAATGGATTCCCTCCGCAAAGGCAATAGAAATGAACACGGTTACTGCAATTAAACAGATTACGGAACAGATAATCAACTATCCGAAGGTGGTTTGGGGTGGTTCTTTTCTCGTAAGTCATGAGGGAGACGCGCACCCAACAAAGCAGGTGGAGGCATTTTATCCTTTGTTTGAGGCTGTGTCTGATTAGTAACCTGCCAATAGAAAAGCACTTGATAACAGTCACCTAGAAATGACTATCGAGTTGGATTGGTAAGCGCGACGAAGGAGCGATTATTAAGTCCATTTCTTTGATTTGGACTTAGTAATCGCTCCGCGCTTACCAATTCTAACAGCTTCCTTTTGATTAGAATTTAGAGATTGTCCTCTTTTGATAACGGTCACTTAGAAGTGACTGTTATCTCTAGCACCAGATGACAGTCATTTTGTAAATGACCGTCATCTAACAACATTTTTACTCCACATCCTCCAAAAACAAAGCCTTCCAGCCACCCTTTTTCCAGCGGTCTTTGAACCATTTCAAATCATCTGCGGAAACTTCATGTTCGTATTTTAGGATGGTAGGAATAAGCGGTAAGCTGATTTTGAGTTTATCCTTTTGCGATATGTCTTTTTTAGTTTGCAAAATGCTGATTTCCTGAAAGGCTTTTAGCAAATCGTCTTTTGTGGGTTGCTTCATAAAAAGGGCTTGCAGCGTAGTATTGATATTTACAAGCCATTCATTCCCTGCTGCGATTTGGATATCCGTTTTATCCAATCGCGCGAAAATAGCCCCTAATAATTCTTTTCCCGAATCATCAATATTAGCTTTCAGAATAGCGGGTAATTTTGCCAGTTGTGCGCTAAGTTCGCTTCTTGTTTTTTTGGCTTCTTTTGTTACGGTTGTTTGCGTATCCTCTACCTTTTTACTGACTTCGGCAATGTCTTCTCTTAATTTTTCAAACTCCTCTGGCATTCCATTCTCTCCGAAGCGACCAATCTTATTTTGTTTCTGAATTTCCTCCACTTCCGCTACTGCTTTGTGCGAAATTGTTTTGAGCAAATCATGATATTTTACTTTTTCTCTAGAATGTTCACATAAATTGGAATGGAACTTTTCTTCGGGCTTTTGAAGGTCAGCTTTTACTCTATGGAAATTGAAAAAATACTTCTCTTTGCTCTTCTTACACTCCTTACAATTACAAGGAATTTTCACCTCTACTTTTAGGCGTTCCAGATTGAAGGCTTCATTGATTTTATCAATTTCTCGAATCAAATTTTCTGACATCCAATGAGCATCTTTGCCGATTATTTTGATGTCAATGCGGCTTTTATCGGGCTGCCGTAGTTCGCGGACTTGAGCGAGTAAGCCTTTATCTTCGAAGACTACGCCGTCATTCCAAACCATTTCCCGATTATCGCCACCTATCATTTCGTGTAGGCGCACGCTTAGGCGATTCAGTAAGCCTTCGGGCATAAAGGTATATTCATAGTAGAGGTGCAAGGGCGGTTCTTCGCCTTTGCAATAGTTTTCGTCGGGCATTTTGTCCATGAGGCGCGGCACGATGTATTGCTTAGAACTTGGTAGCTCATAGCAAATCTCAAATTGCTTCATCAAGTCCAATAATTCCAAGTGAAAAGGACGAAATTCTGCTTCGGGCCAAAAGCATTCCAAATCATCTATATCGAATGCGCCTTTTTGCTCGCGCTCCTGCATAAAGGTCGCATCGAACACCTTATAGCTTGCCTTCGTTGCCCACTCTCGACTAAGGATAATAAGCTTTTGAAGGGTACTTTCTTTTCTATCCTGAAAATGCAAAAACACGCCCAACTGATGCAAATAGCGACTTAACACCTTTTGCGCTTCGGCATCTTCTACGCCACATTTCTTACATATTTTTTGAAATTCTTCAAGGCTTAGCGTATCTTCTTTTTTAGCGATACGCTCAATCTTCTTTCGGATTTTCATCCATTTTTTGGGTAATACGACACCTAGCCCTGGAATGGTATTGATATGTTTTTTAAGGACATATTGCAGTTCTTTGAATTTCTCTTTACTATGCAGATTGACACTACAAAACTCCTTCAAAAAAGGATAGTTTTTTTGAAGCTGCGAAAAATCCATCTTTTTCTCATGCCCCGTATGCTCATTTTGTATAATCAACATAGGGCTACCCTTGCCGAATAGCTCTGCGGATTGCAGCAATTGGTTGAGGCGACTATCATTTTCATTCGCGCCACTCCTCGAAGAATCCAAGAGAAGATACAAAGACCGTTGCGAGTAAAAATACTGATGCACCATATCATACATCACTTGCCCTCCGAAATCCCAAAGGTGGATGAGGTGTTTCTTTTTGTCTTTTGTATATTTCCAATCATAAATCTCTACACCGCGTGTGCGTTCCTCGGCGGTTGGTAAGTCTTCTTTGGGTTGCGCGAGGCGATAGGCAAGACTTGTTTTACCCGCACCACCATCGCCTACGAGTAGCACTTTTACCTCATTGAGTTCTTCTTCACCTTGCTCTTCTATGGCTTCAAAATACTGCTTTACCATATCGCTCCCTAGCATGACCCACTCTGGGGCTGGTTTTTTTAGATTGTGGCAATCTTTTACGTAGATGCCTTTTTTAGCGTGTCTATCTATTCCTTCAATTTTAAAATTGGTGTAGCCCTCCTCTTCTTTTTTACCTTCCTCTATTTCTGTTTCCTCCCAAAAGACGTTTCTATTCGTACGTATATTTTTAGAAAAAATGCTTAAATTACTTATATCTGTTCCACTTAAATCAAGAACATCTATATCTAGTGAAGTATCAATGTTTTTTATTGGGTTATTCGCTAGAAAAAGAACCTGCAATTTAGTAAGTAGTTCTAATCCTTTAACCTCCGTAATTTGATTGTTTTGTAAATCAAGCGTAGCTAAACTCGATAAGTCATCTAAACCTACTATCTCCGTGATTTGATTATCATCAAAATCAAGCGTAGTCAAGCGCGATAAACCATCCAAGCCCTCTATTTTTTTGATTTTATTTCTATTAAGATGAAGTGTAGTCAAACCCGATAGGCTACCCAAGCCTTCTATATCCGTGATTTGATTACTATAAAGATTAAGCGTGATCAAGCGCGATAAGTTATCCAAGCCTGCTATCTCCGTGATTTGATTACTACCAAGATGAAGCGTGGTCAAATTGCTTAATGTATCTAAACCCGCTATCGCGCTGATTTGATTACTGGAAAGATGAAGCGTAGTCAATTTGTTTAATCCAGATAAGCCCGCTATCTCCGTGATTTGATTACTATAAAGAAAAAGTGTGGTCAAATTGCTTAATCCAGATAAGCCCGCTATCTCGCCGATTTGATTACTGTCAAGAAAAAGCATGGTCAAATTGCTTAATCCAGATAAGCCTACTATCTCGCTGATTTGATTATTTGAAAGATTAAGCGTCTCCAACCAAGTCATTTGGCTTATTGCTTTAGGAATTTCACTTAATCCTAAACCTGAAAGATTAAGACTTTTCGCTTTAGTGTCTATACATTCTTGTATTCTGGCTGCTGCTTTTTCGTTCATGGCGTTTGCGTTGTTATTGTGTTTTATTCCTCCGCAAGATAAGGAATGTGACACAATAATTCAGCAACCTATAATATCAAAGTCCTACAATCTATTGCCTCGTGCTTTAGAGCGAGGATATAAATAAAAAACAAGCTGGCTTTAGCCTAAAACCGAGACGCGGCTAGTGGCTAAAGCCAGCTTATCTTTTTGGATAGAATCCCCAAGCTGAAGCATGAGGCTATGGAATTTTTCTAGTGCAAAATCACTCACTCCGCAGAGAATCAACAGGATTCGATAAGGCCGCCCGTACACTTTGCAAGCTTACCGTCAGCAAGGCAATCAGCATAGCAGCAAGACCTGCGAGGGCGAAAACCCACCACTGCATGCTTACGCGATAGCTGAAATCGGCGAGCCAGAGATCCATGAAATACCAAGCTATAGGCAAGGCAATGAAGGTGGCAGCTAAGACCAGTAGCGTGAAATTTTTATTGAGTTGCACGATAATATCAAACATGCTCGCGCCGAGTACTTTGCGGACTCCGATTTCTTTTTTGCGCTGTTCTATCATAAAAATAGCAAGGGCAAATAGTCCCAAACAAGCTATGAAAATCGCCAACATCGAGAAGATCATGAAAGCCGTGCCGATGCTTCGCTCTTGCTCGTACATCAGCGCAAATTTTTCATCTAAAAAGCTATAGCGGAAGGGCGTGCCAGGCTGTACTTTTGCCCATAGATTTTCTACTTTCGGGATGAGTGCTGCCATTTGGCTACTTCCTGTTCTGATGGCAATGGTACTATTATCTACAGCAGATAACAAGCACAAACTCCCAATTTCAGCACGCAAAGACTCGAAGTGAAAGTCTTTCATCACGCCTATCACGGTCACAGGATCGTCGCGGAAAGGAATGGCAATTTGCTGATTCAGCGGATTGTCGGCTATGCCTAGTCGTTGCACGGCGGTTTCATTCAGTATGATGGCATTTTCATCGTCTGTCCGTCCACGCTCAAAGGTACGCCCTGCCACCAAGTCAATGCTTAGGGTATTGAGGTAGTTTTCATCGGCGGGCCATAGTTGTGTGCCTACTTTGTCGCTTGCATCGGTCTTTCCTACGAGATTAATAATACTAGAACTCCGTTGTCCGCCAGCGAGTGGTAGAAAGCCATTCACGGTTTGACTTTTCACTTCTGGGAGCGCGTCCAATTGCTCCTGAAAGGCATTCAATTGATCCCGTAAGACATAGCTGTCATTGATAAGCAGAACCTGATCTTTCTCAAAACCGAGTTTCTTATTTTGAATGAAGTTCATTTGCTGCCCTACCACCAAAGTAGCAGCGATGAGTGCTACCGAAATAGCAAACTGAAAAACTACCAAACTACTCCGCAACCAACCACTTTTCGCGCCTCTACTTAGTTGTCCTTTTAATACTTTTATGGGTTGAAAAGCGGATAAATAAAAGGCAGGATAAATACCTGATAATAAGCCAATTGAAATGGCAATAGTAACAATAGTACCTAGGAATGAAGGAGTATAGAAATTACTTGAGGCAAATGTTTTTCCTGAAATATCATT
>CALGLY010000785.1 GCA_937959095.1 uncultured Saprospiraceae bacterium | reverse complement strand
ATTAATTTCAAAGAACAGGTTGCAGCTAGGTATGAGATATAAGTGATGAGTGATGAGACATTACTGTCTTTATTCTATCAGGCTTTTATCTTCCTACTAAAAAACTGCAAGCAATGCGAGGCATTGCTGTATATAGAACATCCTACAAGGCACTAGATTACTTTGGACAAAGCACTAGATGCTTGCAGAAAGACTATGCTTTCTGTTGTAGTGTATGTATTTGAGGGTATTGTCCCCTGTTTTAAACAGAGATGCATAGGATACACTACACCCTTTAAATTTTTTACTGAACTATTGCAACATGAATACAAGCACTTGGAGATAACAAGAAGTCTTTATTTATAGAAGCTCCTTGCTCTGCTTATTTTTTGTAAGGGAGGACTGTTTTTGTGTTTTAGTTTGGTGAATGTTATTTAAAGATTAATACAGTCACTTAATTTCCCTTTATTTTATTATTTATATTCTGTGAAGTAGCGAATATGTTCTGCAAGTTATGGACTATCTTTTAAATTCGCAAATAATCTTTTCATTAAAGACTTACTTTTGGGGTGGATGGTCGAAAAATGATGGTGAACGGACAAATCTTTGCTTTAGAGTGTTATAAATGATGAGCTATGAGAGAGGAGTTATGAGTTATGAGTTTTGAGTGATGAATTATGAGTTTTTGTTTTTCTTCCTGTTTTGTTTTTTAGTGAGGATGGAACTTCTAAGCATTTTCAATATTTCAGTAGCATCTGAATGTAGGGATTGAAACTCTTTTAAATTTAGAAAGTCGCTTGCATAAAGGAACTCTAGCCAATATTGTGTCTCTGCTATTTCTTTTTGTCCGATACTCAATTTATGAATAAAATCGGCGGGACTTTCTGCATTATCTGCTTCTCGCACCATTGCACCGGGATTAGTGCCAGCTCTTAATAGTTGTTTACTCATCACATATTCCTTCTTTTCCGCAGTTAAAAAATGATATAATTTTACCATCCTTAATGCAAACAAAAAAGTCTTTTTCCGCAACGGCCCAACTTTCTCCAATCCCAATACCTGTAATTTATCCATATACTTTGATTTAATGAAAATAATCACTCATCACTCATCACTCATCACTCAAAACTCATCTCTCCATTAATTACTTTGAGGACGATTCGTATTGCGTTTCTTTACCCGCTGAATATCGGCTTCGGTTTTCAGTAGTACACCGATCCCATCCATGCGGAGGAGTTTTTCTAGTGCTTCGCTGTGCTGAAACGTACCGAGGTACTTCAACCAATTGAGCAATTCGCGGGTAGATGGTGCGCGTTCTAAACCGAGTTGTCGCAATTGGTAGAACATTTGAATAGCTTTCTCTACTAGTTCCTCATTAGCGGAAGGGAAATGTTTGGCTACTATTTTCTCCATAATAGCTGGCTCTGGAAAGGAAATGTAGTGATAAATACAGCGTCCTTTAAATGCTGTAGGAAGTTCCTGTTCTCGATTACTCGTGATAACTATAGCTGGCATATCCGATTCAGTAGAAGAAATAACCTTACCTGATTCGGGTAGTACAAACTTTCTATGGCTAAGTGCATAGAGTAAATCATTCGGAAATTCGCGGGGAGCTTTATCTATTTCATCTATCAATAGCACAGAATGTGGCTTGGAGTAGGCTTTTGCACCAGGTCCGAGTAGCACATAGTCGTCTAGGTTTTCGGTGCTGCGTCCGCCTGTACTCAGTTTTTGAGCCAAACCTTTTTCGTCCCGTTGTGCATTTAGGACTTCAATTTGCGAATCGCGGAGGTACTTGACATGATCGAATCGCGCGACGAATTGTTCTACCGTACTTTTCGAGCCGACGGGATAGACAAATAAATCCAAATCAAGGGATTGGGCAAATTGGATAGGGAGTTCGGTTTTTCCAGTACCTGGTTCTCCTTCTATGAGTAGGGGCATTCCGAGTACCCGCGCGGTATGAAATGCTTGAGCTAATTCCTGATCACATAAATAGGCTTCTGAACCCGTCCATATTGTTGTAAGTGCCATTGCTTTTCTTTATTTTTACGAGTGGGCATTTATTTTAAAAAGAGTATGTCCATGCTCACAATTGGCACGAAGAAACGCAAATATATTTTCTTGTTTAGCTCGTATGGACTTATTTTTTCTTCTTGCGAATGTTTTTTGACAAAAAATCCGCTTTCCCTATGGTTTATTATGATAATAGCAATACGGCACAAGATGTGGCTCAAATCATTGCTTTACAAACAGAAAATTTACCCAAAAATATCAGTAAAGAAGAAGCCATCGAACAGGGCTTCGTAACCGTGATACACACGCCCGAACTCCTCCAGAAGATGGGTGCAGCACACCCACACACCATCGCATTCGACGGAGAACAAGTAGTCGGATACGCGCTCACGATGTTGCGCGACTTTCGTAATGAAATTCCCGTTTTGCGGCCAATGTTTGATCGAATTGATGGGCTTAGTTGGAACAATAAACCCTTACGTGACTGCCGTTATCTTGTCATGGGGCAGGTGTGCATTCATAAAGCCTATCGGGGCCAAGGTGTTTTCCGTGGTTTATATCAGCAAATGCGTGCTGCTATGCAACTTCCCTTCGAAATAGTAGTCACTGAAATAGCAAAGCGAAATACTCGTTCTATTCGTGCCCATGAAAAAGTAGGTTTTGTACCTTTGCAGGAATATGCTTCGGATGGCGAAGATTGGGTGATTGTCGCTTGGGATTGGAGCTGAATAATGGAAAATTGATAATTAAATTGAACGCAGAGACGCGGAGGCGCAGAGATTTTTATATTTTTTTTTTGGGGGAGCTTCAAAAAACTGTCCTCAATTGAATCTTACATTCAACCCAAAAATGCAATTTTTAGGGTATTAAAAAAAATCTCTGCGTCTCCGCGTCTCTGCGTTCAATCCCTCCATTTGACCATAAAATTCACAAATAAGACACGAAATTTAATAGATGAAAAAAATTATTTTAAGCTTTTTGGCAATAGCTTGTTTTTTGCAAGCAGATGCACAGGGGTATGATTCGGCTTTTGGACTGCGTTTAGGAACGGAATGGGGAGTCACTTTTAAGCAGCGTGTAGCGAAACGAATCACAGTAGAAGGAATTATACAATCGGGTATCCGTAGAGATGAGACAACGATTACGGGTTTAGTAGAACGGCATTATCCACTTGGACCGCGCAATATCAATGTCTATTTGGGTGGTGGAGTACATAAAGGTTGGGTACGCACTACAGGTACTGATCCTGCACCTTATGCTAATCCATTTGGAATTACAGGAGTAGCAGGGGCAGAAATTTCTATTGGTCGCATCAATGCGTCTTGGGATTTTAAACCTGCAATCAATATTTCAGGTGGCGAACAAGCAGTGTATACACAAACTGCCGTTTCGGTGCGCTATATCATCAATAAGCGGAAGATTTTTGAGAATAAAAACAATAATAAAGATAAAGACAAGGCAAAAGCCAAGCGACAGCGAGACCGCGAAAAAGCGAAGAAAAAGAAAGGAGGAATCAATTGGCGATTCTGGGAGAACCTCTAATTTGGTAATAATTTAATGCGTCAATGATTTAATGCGATAATGCAATAAACATTGAATCGTTGACGCATTTCAACCTTATCGCATTAAATCATTGAAAACCTTATCGTACCAAAGTAACTTCCCCACGCAAGACTTCCTTTCGTCCATCAATGTATTCCACATTAGCACTAACTACATACACCTCAGCAGGAAGGAGTTGTCCTTTATAGCGTCCGTCCCAAATGGCATCGTTGCCATCTACTTGTTCAAAAACCAGTTCGCCCCAGCGATTAAAAATTCGTACTTGTCCTATTTCTTTGACCGCACTAGTGCGCGGATAAAGTTGGAAAAAATCATTTTCTCCATCATCATTTGGCGAAAAGACAGTTGGGATATAGATAGGCACATCACGCAGCACGACTATTTGAACAACATCGGTCGCCGAGCAGCCATTTTCATCTAGCACTTCTACGCTATAAGAAGTATTTTGTAAGGCTTGGAAAGTTTGATTGGGACAAGTTGGGCAGTCCAAACTGTCCTTTGTGCTATTCGACCATTCGATGCTACTAATTGTGCGATTGGGTATAGCTTCCAACGTCAAGCTTTCGCCCAATCCTACGCGGCGCATATCGCCCAATTCTACTTCTAGTTCAGGAAGGTTTTCTATCACCAATAGCGTATCCCATTCACAACCTTGCGCGTCCTGAATGCGGATTTGATAGCTATTAGCTTCTAGTGTTGTAAAACGATTATTAGTACTAAAAATGGCTTCATTAAGCGCGTA
>CALGLY010000784.1 GCA_937959095.1 uncultured Saprospiraceae bacterium | reverse complement strand
TAGTAGAACAACGCACTACCGATGAACAAGATAGCCTAGTAGCACATAATCTTACATATTACGATGGTTATACAGAACTTGGGCGCATTGAAAAAGGTAATGCGACCCGTGCAGAGAATTGGGTAGATAGCACCAAATACATTGTTTCTGTTCGTAGCGATTATGACGAATACGGAAATATCATAGCTGCTTATGACCCTCTGTATGGTACACAGGCAGGACATTATAGAGAAATGCGCTATGATCCTTATTTTCATGCTTTCCCAGAGGAGGAAATTATCCATACAGGTAAAACAGAACCTGCTACTCTGAATTTTAAAGCTGCCTATGACTATGGTTATGGTACGGTATTAAACTCAACTGATTTTAACGGACATACCACCACCTACGAATATGATGCTTTTGCTCGTTTGCTTGCTATTACTAAACCTTTAGATAGCCTTCATACTATCGAATATGACTACATCTTAGCGCAGCCTTTTACCAATGGCAGAACAATCAATTGGGTGGAAAGCCGTATGCTAGACCATAGCAAAGGCGATGGTTATTTACACGCTCGTACCTTTTCAGATGGTTTAGGGAGAGAAATAATGACAAGAGCAGAGGGAGAATATCCTGGGCAGGTAGTCGTAACTAGCACGGTACAATTCAATAAACGCAAGCAAGCCCGCAAGAACTATCTACCGTATTTCGAGACGGGTTCATTAGACTTTACAGACCCTACTTTCAATACAGGTTTTACAGCGCATTTTTATGATGCACTAGGGCGACCTATTCGTATAAATCAGCCTGCTGGGCCAAGGGGTATTGCTTTTTCTCAAACGCAATATGAACCACTTAGTATTTTTAGTCAAGATGAAGAACAAACTAATCCTAACTCTAAGCACTTTGGTTGCGGGAATAGAAGTGTGATGGATGGGCTAAACGATAGTGAGGGGAACCCTAGAATGCGTCACAACTATCAATTCGTAAAATTGAATGATGAAGGAGATGCTATAGATAGTATTGTGCAGTGGCAAACGGTCTATGAATATGATTTGTTGAATAACCTGACACGCTTTACCGATGCACAATACAACCAAAAACTATTTAGCTATGATGCACTTAGCCGTAAGGTGTTCAATAATGACCCAAATCAGGGTATTAGTCATTATGAATACGATGATGCTAGTAATTTGATAACTACTCGTGATGCTAAACAACAGATGATTCGTTATGAATATGATGGCTTGAATCGTTTGAGTGCAGAATATTACGCTACAAATAGCGATAGTGCCGATGTACGCTATCACTATGATACGCCTTATGGTGCAATAGAAAAAGGCACATATTGGGAAGCGGATAGCCTAAAAGTAGAAGCGAGCAATACACTAGGTTATCTCTCTTGGATAGCTGACCAAACGGGTGAAGAACATAATGCCTATGATGAAAGGGGACGGGTAAAATGGACAGTAAAGTGTATTGGGCTAGATAAACATAGACTAGAAAACTACTTTACTACTTTCAAATATGACCCAATGGATAGAGTGACCAATGTTGCTTATCCTGATGCAAGTACGGTGGCATACAGCTACAATAGTAGAGGCTTATTAGAAGCCGTACCCAATATCATTGACCGTTATGACTATAATCCTGCTGGGCAGAATGCCTTACTTCAATTGGCTTGTGGTACACAGACGACTTACCAATATGATCACCGTCTGCGGCTATCCAAACTGAAAAGCTTACGCCTACGCGATAGCTTGGCATTACAAGATCTGCGCTATTCTTTTGATGAAGTATCGAACATCACACACATCACCGATGCTAGGGATACGATTACTTTAGATAGCATAGGGGCAGAACTGGAATTGCCTAGCCTAACTGCCCGAAAATATGATGCTTCGCAGTCGTTTATCTATGATAATTTATACCGCCTAACTAGAGCAGCCAACAATAAGATATATGGAACAATAGACTACCGCTATGACCGTACAGGCAATATGCTACGTAAAGATGCTAATCTACTAGAGCCAAATCCTTTGATGGATTTAGGTAAGATGATAAACGGTGGAGATGCAGGAGCATGGAATAGAATAGGAAGAACTGCCAATGATGTAGCTGGACCAAATGCTATTACTTCTACTAGAGGTGGTATGATGACTTTTAGTTATGATGCCAATGGTAATATGACCACAGATGAGAAAGCTCGATACCATTGGGATGTAAAAGACCGCTTAAGAAAGCTGGTAAAAGATAGCCTACAAGCCAATTACTACTATGACTACACTGATAGCCGTAAACTAAAAGTAGTAGATGATACCATTCGTGCCGTTTACATTGATAAACTAGCAGAGGTAAGAGGGGAGCAACTGATTAAGTACTACTATGCAGGCATAAGTCGTATTGCCCAAGTAAAAACGGATACAAGTTATTTTTTAAATGACCACTTAGGCTCTACTTCTTTGTCTTTAAATAATACCGCTAAAGTAGTAGAGCAAATCGTGAAACATCCTTATGGACTTACTCGATTGGTTAAAAATACAGGATTTAGTGCAGATTATACCTTTACTGGTAAAGAACGGGATTTTGAGTCGAACAACTTTTATTTTGAAGCGCGGTATTATAATCCTCTCATAGGAAAGTTCATATCTGTTGACCCAGATTTAGATAAATTTTTAGGAATTTCTCCTTATCTCTATTCACTAAACAACCCAATCAATTTTTCTGACTCAAATGGAAAAGATCCAGGAGAAGAGCAAAGGTTTAATGAATTAGAGCAAAGTAGTCAATTCGATAAGGATCCAAATGTTTGTAG
>CALGLY010000783.1 GCA_937959095.1 uncultured Saprospiraceae bacterium | reverse complement strand
TCTCTGCTCTCTCTTCTCGCAGCGAAGCGGTCTCTATTCTCTCTATTTACTCACCACTAACTTCGTAGTGCGGATGCCTTCTTCGGCACGAACTACTACAAAGTAAGTGCCTGCTGCAAAGTCACTTACATCCAAATCGAGGCTATGCTGTTGCACTTTACCTAATTTTTGTGTGTAAATACGCTTCCCTTGCATATTGAATAACTGAATCTGCACTTCTTGTGCTGTTTCTAGACCAATATCTAGGCGTGCCTGTGTTGAAGTTGGATTAGGAGCAATTGCTATTTCATTAGCTTGGCTCAAAATCTGCTCTGTTGCCGTCAATCCTCCTACATGCAACTGCATAATTGGAACAATATCCCAACCAAAACCAACATAGCTGAAGTCGCCTGTGTTTCCTACATCTAATACACTTGCGTACTGTATTGGGCCGTCACCTTGCGTAGAAGCAAACCACATTGCGTTGTAATTACGTTCTTCACTGGCCAATAGGAAGAGATTTGTTTCTGCATCAGGTGCATCGAATTGTGTTACTATAAAGTAATAGGAATCGCTCTCTAATGCTATCCCTTCATCATCTATACTTACAGGAACAGTGATAAGCGTATTGCTTTCAGATCCATCAAAATCATACGCATTAAATGCAACTGGTGCATTGCCATACTCATCTAAGTTAGCTTGACCATCTTCATTGAGATCACCATCCCACTTGTAAAGGAGCAAACTCACACTACTTCCGATCAGTTCTTCTGCATTCCCTACTGCGAAAGATACATTTCGAGCGTATAAGTTAGTAGCATCTGCGATATAATAGCAATTGCCATAGGAATAAGAGTTATCTGCTGCTGGTGCTACTACACGAGTCGCTGATAGAGCCTTCGCAAAGGTCGTATCGGATACTGCAAATTCAAAGGAAACCGTATTGTCTACTGGATTGTCATCTCCATTGCCTGGAGTTAACGTATAGGTGCCCTCATAAGCTGCAAGTGCATTGGAAGGAGTGAAAACATTTGGAAATGCCTGATTCTCTGCCAAGGAATCGGACATCATTTCACCATACTCGGAGTCATCAGAAAATACTTCTTCATTCGTATCCAAATTAGTAATAGAGATATTCAGGTTTGCACTTGGTTGTGTAGCACTACCATTGTTTTCGATATCAGCTAAGAACCCAAAAGGTATTACCTGACTTGCTGGCGTAACTGCATTCGGTGCAATAGCAAAGAAATTGGTGCTGATACGCATATCATTCGCTGGGCGAGGATCTGTATCTGATAAAGAAACATCATCTACTTGCCAAGCATAGGCACAACCGAATCCGCTACCTCCATTTGGTGTATCGGCACTAGAAAGGAAACGGAACGCAATCCAAAAGGTGCTTTCTCCAGCGGCTACATCAGAGATATCAATAGAAATATTCTGTGGGTTTTCTCCATCGCCTCCAAATTCATTTGCAGTGATGCCAGGGAATACTTCATAAGATACCCAAGTCATGGAATCTACACTAACTTCTATGGTTGGTCGGTCATCGAAACTACGATAATAGGTCTCGAAAGCTAAAAAAACATTAGCTCTACCAGATGCATCAATACGAGGTGATACAAGCCATGCTTCTTGATTGGTTTGCGTACAATTAAGATCCGAATCGAATACGAACCATCCATTGCCTGCCGTCGTAGAAGCGATAGGATCAGGGGCAAAGCTACCACTAGGGCCTGTTGAAGTATAGGTCCAGTTTGAACTAGCACTTCCATTACCTTCTACTTCTATAGCATTCCAGCCAGAAGATAAACCTGTTGAAAAATCTTCACTCCAAAAGGCATCTTGTGCATTTAGGAAATTAACTACACTAAAGAGTAATAGACTTAAATAAACTTTTTTCATTGATTTGTTTTTGTAAAAAAAAGATATTCTTGAAAGAAGAACGCTTAAAAGCATAAATATGCTTCTCACTAGTTAAGATTCTTCTTTTTTTGACATTTTTGACACAATAGCCATTGTGGGACGTGTTTATGTCCGTTATCTTTGTAAGTATAATTTTAATTGATCTTTGGCTTGTTCGTTTTTAGTTTACTAAGCATTTTAGTGCAAAAGACTAAAAGATCACTTCACCAAAGACTCATCATTATAACTATCAAAGATATGAGATATATAAGTTTCCTAGCCATTGTATTGTTCCTTTTTGCTTGTCAAAATAAGGAACTTGCGCCTGATACAACGACCAATGAACCTAGCTTTAGTATTCAATCCGCTGAAAATCCTGAGCTAAATTACGAACATTTACAACTCTATCCTATCAATGCTTCTTCGCCATTTATAGAGCAGCAAAGTAAGTTATCCAATTGGAAAAGCCTCGACGAAGCCATTGAAAATAAACGATTTCGCATCACAGAAAAAAAGCCTTTCGGACGCTTCAATGATAATGGTGCAGTGAATCAACTTACTATTCAAAACAAGTCAGACGAAACCATTTTCATTATGTCGGGGGATGTGATGCAAGGCGGAAAGCAAGATCGCATGATTGCTCAAGATCTCATAGTGCCACCGAATACGATTATGGATGTGCCTGTTTTTTGTGTAGAAAAAGGACGCTGGACACCAGAAATGGATGAAAATAATAAGGAGATTTTTGCCTTTAAGGGCTACTATAATGTTGCTTCCAATGATTTGCGACGCACCATGAAAAATACCAATAATCAAGAAGCGGTCTGGAAAAAAGTAGGCGAAATTACGAGCGCGCAAAATGCAAACACTTCTACAGGAACTTACACAGGATTAGAAGGCGCAGATGACTTCACACATAGTCGCGAACAATATCTTCGTTTTTTTGAAGATAAATTTGAACGCACAGAAAATGTGGTAGGCATTGTGGCAGTAAGTGGTGGAAAAGTATTAGGTGTAGATATTTTTGGACACCCGAATTTATTTAAAAGCAAATATGAATCCCTTCTACATAGCTATATCACCGAAGCTATTACGAATGGTAACGAAGTGCGTACTAGCAGCGAACGACTCGAAAAATTACAAACAAAAATCGCTAATGTGGATAAATTGACAGATAAGAAGGCAGTCTTTAAACACAAAAAACAATTAGTGCATTTTGCGGACTTATAAAACAACTTTTGCAAAATGGACGGGCGACTCCGTCGTAAACTTAAGGAAATGAGCTTGGCTTGAATAGGAATTCAAACCAAGCCTATCCGAGTAGTAATATTTTATTTAGAGAAGAACTTCATGAATAATCACCTAGAAATAGCTACAGAAGTACAAGCAGCGCTAGCTAATAATCAAGCAGTAGTTGCCTTAGAATCTACCATCATTTCACATGGTATGCCCTTTCCACAAAATGTAGAAACCGCCCTAAAAGTGGAACAAGCCGTGCGAAATCGAGGCGCAATTCCTGCTACTATCGCTATCTTGAATGGCAAACTAAAAGCAGGCTTGAGCGTTGATGAAATCACCGAATTAGGTAAGCGTGGCACAAGCGTTGCAAAAGTCAGTCGGCGCGATATTCCCTTTGTGTTGGCGCAGCAAGCCTATGGTGCAACTACTGTAGCCGCCACCATGATTATTACAGAAAAAGCAGGCATTCGAGTTTTTGCTACAGGTGGCATCGGTGGCGTACATCGGGGCGCGACTCACACCATGGACATATCTGCGGATTTGCAGGAACTGGCACAGACCAATGTAGCCGTCGTATGCGCAGGCGCGAAATCTATTCTTGATTTGAAACTTACTTTGGAGTACCTCGAAACAAAGGGCGTTCCTGTTATTGGTTTTGGTACAGATGAATTTCCTGCTTTTTTCAGTCGAAAGAGTGGACTAGGCGTAGATTATCGTGTGGATAAAGTCGAGGATTTAGCAAAAGCATTGCATATCAAATGGCAGCTTGATTTGAAGGGTGGAGTAGTGGTCGCCAATCCAATCCCTGAACGCTTTGAAGTAGAATATGCGGCTATTCAATCGGCTACCGAACAAGCTCTTCAAGAAGCAGATGTAGCAAAAATTGCAGGGAAAGAAATTACTCCCTTCTTATTATCAAGAATAGAACAACTTACTAAAGGTGAAAGTCTGAAAGCTAATATTCAACTAGTGCTGAATAATGCCCGTTTAGCGACAGATTTAGCGATTGCTTTGAGTCGAGTGGTAGGATAGTTGAACTTTATCTTTCAGCCGTCGTTTCATTTCTGTAATTTAGCCCCTTCATTTAAAAAAAAAAGTATATAATTATAATGGCAGAACAGAAAAAGAAAGGAAATCAGTTAAATATCGAATTACCAGAAGAAATAGCAGAGGGAGTATATTCTAATCTTGCAATCATTTCTCATTCTAATACAGAATTTATTTTAGATTTTATCCGCTTAGTGCCTAATGTGCCGAAAGCAAAAGTAAAATCACGTGTAGTATTAGCACCGCAACACGCAAAGCGATTACTTCGTGCGTTATCGGATAATATTGCAAAGCATGAGGCTCAATTCGGGAAGATTGAAGATATAAATCAGCCACCTTTTCCTTCTATGAATTTTAATACGCCGAAGGCACAGGCTTAGTTAAGTTCTATTTTAAAAATATAAACGCAGAGGCGCGAAGGCACAGAGATTTTGTAATATATTATGCTCGCTGTTTTCGCGCCTCTCTGTTTAATCTCCAATTTTTTCCTGAAAATGAATTTCGATTTAACTACTAAAATAGGGGTGCTTGGTGGCGGACAACTCGGTAAAATGTTCGCTCTTGCTGCTGCCGATTGGCATGTTCCTATCTATGCATTGGATAAATCCAAAAGCTTTCCTGCTGGAGTAGCGGTGCAGCACTTTACAGAAGGTGATTTTAAAGATTATGACACGGTTTATCAATTTGGACAACAAGTAGATTTACTAACAGTCGAGATTGAACATGTCAATACAGATGCATTGAAAGCTCTAGTAGCCGAAGGCAAAACCGTACATCCTGCACCCGATAAATTGGAAATTATTAAGGATAAAGGCTTACAAAAAGCGTTTTATCATCAGCATGATTTACCGACTTCATCTTTCCAAATTTATAGCGATGCTGCCGCCGTGCAAAAAGCAATAGTAACGGAAGTATTGAGCTATCCTTTTGTA
Organism: uncultured Saprospiraceae bacterium; assembly: GCA_937959095.1. GTDB lineage: Bacteria > Bacteroidota > Bacteroidia > Chitinophagales > Saprospiraceae > JAAUTG01. The sequence goes on along the minus strand of CALGLY010000783.1, from coordinate 1,433 downwards.
CAGAAAGCGCGTACCGCAGGCTACGACGGGCAAGGCGTAGCGGTAGTGCGTAGTGCAGACGATAAATTGCTAGATGCACCTTGCATCATAGAACCATTGGTGGATATAGAGAAGGAATTGGCGGTCATTGTGGCTAGAAATGAAAATGGAAAAGTACAGGCATTTCCCTTGGTAGAAATGGCGTTTCACCCGACGGCTAATCTAGTAGAATTTCTGCTTTGCCCTGCTAATGTACCCGATGAAGTAGCAGTCAAAGCGACTGAAATTGCAAAACGCACGATACAAGCATACGATATTTGCGGTATTTTGGCGGTCGAATTTTTTTGGACGAAAAAGGGCGAAATTCTAATTAATGAAGTTGCTCCGCGTCCACACAATAGCGGGCATCATACTATTGAAAGTTGCTATACGACACAGTATGAACAACATCTTCGAGCTATTCTAAATTTGCCTTTAGGCAGCACGCGCCTGAAATCGCCTGCGGTGATGGTAAATCTATTAGGGCATCCAGATTATAAAGGAAATGTTCGCTATGAAGGCGTGCAATATTCCTTAGCAATGGAAGGTGTGAAAATTCATCTTTATGGTAAAGAGCAGACTAAGCCTTTTCGTAAAATGGGACATGTTACCGTCCTAAATGATGATTTGGCTACGGCACTTACTATTGCAAAAGAAGTGAAAGAACAATTAAAGGTAATTGCAAAATAGAGGTTATGTTAGAACAAGTCCGCGAAGACTTAAAAGCGACTAAAACGACCCTGGTAGCTGTTTCCAAAACAAAGCCTATTGAAAAAATCGAAGGTTTATACCGACAAGGGCAACGCGATTTTGGAGAGAACCGAATTCAAGAAGTAGCTGAAAAATATGCTCAACTTCCAAAGGATATTAATTGGCATTTCATTGGGCATTTACAGACGAATAAGGTGAAGTATATCGCTCCTTTTGTGCATCTTATTCATGCGGTGGATAGCTTGAAATTGCTACAAGAAATTAATAAACAAGCCGAGCGCAATGAGCGTGTCATTCCTTGTTTGTTACAATTCAAAATAGCCGAAGAAACGAGCAAATATGGACTAGACGTTTCTTCTGCGAAGACGCTATTGGAAAGCAATACTTTTCGCAATATGAAGCATATTCAACTTAGGGGAGTGATGGGTATGGCGACATTTACAGACAATATGGATCAGGTGCGGCAAGAATTTAAGCGACTTCAAAGCTATTTTGAATTAGTGAAAAAAACGTATTTTGCTGAAGATGCTTCCTTCAAAGAAATTTCTATGGGAATGTCTGGCGATTATAAAATCGCAATAGAAGAAGGAAGTACAATGGTTCGTATCGGAAGCTTATTATTTGGTGCAAGGAATTAAGGAAGAAATTTGGATTTTTAGTACTGTATAAAGTATTTTGAACGCAGAGGCGCGGAGGCGCAGAGT
>CALGLY010000782.1 GCA_937959095.1 uncultured Saprospiraceae bacterium | reverse complement strand
CGAAAAGTAGTTCAAAATGGTAACTATGGACTTGACCACGGTACGCTAGGTTCGATGGCAATAATTGGTAATGCCGTAAAGAAAGGCGTAATCGGAGAAAACATAGATTTGAATGTCTTGGATAGTCAAAATGCTCCTAAGCATACTGAGATGCAGCATGATTATCGTCAAATCTTTGGGACAATCATGCGAGACTGGATGGGGGCAAACGATAGTGCTTTAGAAGCCACTTTTCTTGATACGAGTATCATTGGGACACCGCTTCCACTTATTCAGAACAATAAAAAAATAGGACCTGAGTGTCAAATAGGTTCTACGGATTTAGCCTTAGATGTGAAGGTTTTCCTACGTGGCTGCTATGACGCAAGTACCGCTACTATGAAAGACGATTTACGTGCCTCAGGTATGCTGCCTGAATCTGAACCTTATACTGCCCTCGGGCATGATGTAGAGAATGAGGACGCAGATATGGGCGTGGGAGTTATGGATATCGTTCATCCCAATAATTCTATTGTCGATTGGGTGCTTGTAGAAATTCGGAAATCCGATGAAGAAGACTTAATTCGTAAAGCTATTGCGGCACTTGTTCGGCGCGACGGTAAAGTAGTGGATTGTGAAGATGGTGTTTCACCTATTCTATTCCGAAATGTAGATTCCAATGAATCGTATAAGGTTGCAATTCGTCATCGCAATCACTTAGGAGCAATGGCGGAAGTTGTTGTTACGACAACAAGTTAAACCACACACTGCCTTAAGACTAAGGAATAAAGGATTTTATCAAAGTTGTTCATAAGGAATTTTCTCTAATAGAAAATTCGATTTTTATTAAACAAAGGGATTTAGAAATTAGCAATGTCAACCTAGTCTAAATCCCTATCAAACACATTTTTACATTATGAAAAATAATGTTCTATTGGCTGTAACGCTATTGTTTACTCTAATGTTTCTTAATAGTTGTAAACAAGAACCTCTAGAAGTGATGAATACTCAAGTAAGTAGTGCATCTGAAGGCAATACTACTGAAAGTAGTGATTTATTTGTGCCATTACTACCAATAAAAATTGGTGACAAAGCGAAAAGTGATTTTAGAGAAAAGACTTGGCTTCCGAGGTATCATAAATCGACTGGAATAGTCAGAAATCATGAAATTTTTGAAAAATTAAGATGGGATATTACCTATGATATTGAAGAGGGTAGAGTAAAGACAAAACAAGGCGTAGTAAAGATCAAAACAAGTCGTTCTGACGTAGATCTTGAAGTAAAACCTTTTTGTACTTACTCGTATGGTAACGGCAAGGCTAAATCTGTTGTGACAGTAAAAATAACAAAAGTGAATGCCGATAAGACAGGAAGTGTATCAGTGGGCGATTATCTGATTTTTTTAGCTAAAGACGGAAGAGCGTCAGGGAGCGATAAGGTGGGTAGCAATATGGCATTAGTCACCCAAGCACTACTCGAAGAGGATATTCTTATTGCTAGTATCAATCTTGAGGTAGATTTGAGGAATAGGGATTTCTGTCTTGTTGTAGAAGAATTTGACCGCTTGAATCCAGATGCTGATGTATCTAAATTACGAACAGTAGAAGATGGTTGGACTACAGTAAAGGGTACTAATAATAATATTTGGTAAAGCGAATAAAGAACAAGATGGCAGTTATTTTTCAAGATGACTGCTATCTATATAACTGCTTGTATTCACCTCGCAAATGCAGGTAATATTGAAAAATCGGTAAATATGAAAAGCTACATTTTTATTTTAGTCTACTTATTGGCTATGTCATTTGTTTATGGGCAAAGTTGTACATTTAGTATAGTTCCTGACTTACCACTAATACCGTCCAACGCGAGTATAGAAGCAGAAATAGACTTAATTACACAGCGTGTAAGTGACTATTATTTGAAAACAAGTGCGCCTTCCGCTAGCGCACTAGCGTCGGCTGTTAGTACATATAATAGTTACAATATTGTAGTGAGTGGCAGTACTATTTCAGGGGATATGGTTCGTAAATGGTCAGCCGCAGATTATGGCTTCTTAAAGACATTTGCTCGGCAATTAAAATTCAATCCGACTGATACGCAAACTAGAGAAAGACTAAATAACACCGTATGGTGGTTTTCTAAACAGTTTTGTGATGGTACATTAGCTTTTAATCGTCCTTCTTATTACTACGATGAATTTGGGTTTACAGTAACACTCTGCAAAGACTACCTAGATAGTCATGTACAAGACCTCTTTAAATATACCCTATATATACATAGCCGCAAGTTTCAGCATTTTTGGATTAGTAATTATGATTGTGATTATTTTGCAAGTGTTGGAGACTCAGGTGGCATCAGTACCGACATCATGTATAATCTATCTCAATCTCAGCTTTGCTATGTGCTTTGGCAAGATACTCCTGAAGAACGCTATCGATATATGCGTGCCTTTAAGCGTTGGATTGACAATTTTTGCACCTATTCCTGTGGCACAGCAGATGGTATCAAACCAGATGGTATGGGCTTTCATCATTGGACGGCTTATGACCAATATATGCAAGCTTTTTCAAGATTTATCAACAAGGTCGTTTATCACCTCCGAGATACGCGATTTCAGCTTGGGGTAGAAAACTACAAAGTGCTTCGAAGTGCCCTTACTGCACAACTTACTATCAGTAATAATAACGGATTTCAACGCGCCCTTGCTTTAAGTGGGCGTTCGCCACACACTAGGAGTGTTCGTTTTGAGCGTTCGGCGGTGGAACAACTTGCGATAGTAGGTGGCAAAATACTTGGTCTGAGCACCGCAGATCCCGTACTGGCAGGACTTTACAATCGCAATTGGACACCATCAACTGCATTTAGTTATACTACTGCTGCACCTGATGAGGAAGTACATGGTTTTTACCAATTCAATCATGGACACATGGGCGTGCATCGTTACGATGATTGGGTAGCTACTGCCAAAGGCTTTAGTGATCACATGTGGGGTGCAGAAATATACTCAACAACCAATCGCTATGGCAGGTATCAAAGCTACGGTGCATTGGAAATAATGTATCCTGGTGATTTGAAGACAGATAATGGATTTGATGTAGATACCTGGAACTGGAACTATAACCCTGGTGCGACTACTATTGTCTTACCCTGGGATAAACTCCATGCTTATAGAGCGCGTATTGACGAAACGCAGCAAAAGCGCATAGCAGGAGCTATTACCTTAAAAAATAAAGGAACTGAATTTCTATCCGAAATACATGGCAGCTATGGTATGTTTGCAATGGATTTTCAAGAGCGAGAAAATCAAGGATTTAGTTCGAACTATGGGTCAAATACGCACAATGCTACGTTTACTTTTAAGAAGTCAGCTTTCTTTTTTGACGATGTAATTATCTGTCTAGGAAGTAATATAAACAATGACGATAATACAAATCCTACAGTAACAACACTATTTCAGCGCGAAAAAAATAATACTAATAGCATAGTAGCCAATAATACAACACTTAGCAGTACACAAAACTTCAGCAATACTAATAACAACTGGATTATTAGCAATTACAACACTGGTTTTTATGTGCCAAGTGGTAGTGGCGATTTAAACTTTTGGACTGGAAATCAGCAAACACCCAATCGTAATCAACGCTGGCCAGCGAGTATTAGTAGTAATCCAGTAGGTGATTATGCTATTGCTTACCTAAATCATGGAACTAGCCCTACTGGTGCAGCCTATGAATATCTTACTGTACCAAATGCTACCACTACTCGAATGACACAAATTGCAAGCGAGGTGCAAAGTGGAATATTGTACCGTGTCCATCAAAAAGACGCGACTGCACACATTCTAGAATATTTGCCTGAGAAAATCTGGGGATATGCCTTCTTCGAGCCACAAACAGATATACAAGCGAATGGTCTGGTAAAAGCGATTGACAAACCATCTTTCGTGATGATGCAATATGACGACTGTGCCGAAACGCTGCTATTAGCCGTAAATAATCCTGATTTAGGCTTTGAATCTAGGGAAATGATTCCTTCGATGCTAGAAAAAACACGCCTTACCTTACATGGGCGTTGGAGCTTCTTGACTTATACGCCAGGCATAAACTTGATTAGTGTAAATGACGAACAAACAATACTTGAATTTGATTTGATTGATGGAATGCCACTAGAAATCACTTTAGATAAAATAGGGACTTCTCGTACTTGCCTTACTTCAAGTGCCTCTAGCTGTACCTTATTTGATAGTTGCGATGATAGTAATCCTTGCACAGGCTTTGATTATTACGATGTCACCTGTAATTGTGTAGGTGCAAGCATGAATTTGTTTCCTACACATGATGCACACGTCACAGGTGGTACTTTCGATAATAATAATTACGGTAGTCAAAATCGCCTTATTGTAAAACCTACCCCAACAGGTAATTCTGCCCGCTATACCTTTATGCAGTTCGACTTATATCCATTGACTATTAATCCGCCTACCAAAGCCGAACTTTGGATTAAAACAGGTACAAATAATAATGGTTATCACACGCACTTACTACGTGCGGTAGCGGATGATAACTGGACGGAGAATACGATTACTTGGAATAATAGACCCGCTGCAAACAATATGTTAGCTAGCTATACTGTTCCAGAGAATGAAGAATGGATAGTGATTGATGTGACCTCTAGCATATTGAATGAACTTTCTAACGATAATACATGGAGTTTTCAACTGGAAGGCTATCATCAAGAGATGTATGCCTCCTATTATAGTAAAGAGGATTTTGTCTCCAATCGTCCAAGACTTGTTATAGAAACCCCAGAAATTGATATTAATGATGATGATTTATGTGACGTCAATGATAAAACACTATCTTTGAACATCAAGACACATTTAAATGGA
>CALGLY010000781.1 GCA_937959095.1 uncultured Saprospiraceae bacterium | reverse complement strand
AGAGTCATGCCACGTCAATATCCAACTGCACCCGAAAGCCAGCTTTTGACCAATCAAGAAGGAAAATTCACGCTTGAAACCCCCGATTTCTTACAACATATCGGCATGGTCTGCGATGCTACTTGGCAAGATATAGATGCGGACGGCTGGGACGATTTGATACTAGCAGGCGAATGGATGCCAATTACCATTATCAAAAATAAAGCAGGCATTTTGCAAGCTCCACAAGCAATTCCCAATTCCGTAGGGCTATGGAATTGCATAGAAGCAGGCGACTTTGATGCGGATGGCGATATAGATTTTATGCTTGGAAATTTAGGTAGAAACTCGCGCCTACAAGCCTCCGAAACACAGCCAATCACGCTTTATACCGAAGATTTTGATGGCAATAATAGTCCTGACCCATTTATCGGACATTACACAAAGAACAAAGCAGGGCAAGTAAAACTTTATCCGCTCCATGCAAGAGACGATGTAATGCGCCAAGTGGTGCAACTTAAAAACACCTATTTCAGCTATGCCGATTTTGCAAAGGCGAGCTTTCAAGATATACTAAAACAAAGTAAAGCCAATAGTCAATATCACGCTACTCATTTGGCGAGTAGTTATCTGGAAAACAAGGGAAATGGAAATTTTGATTTACATGAATTGCCTACCTTAGCGCAACTCGCACCGATACAAAACATACTCGCGGAAGACTTCGATGAAGACGGCAAACTAGACGCTTTACTCGTTGGAAATGACTTTTCTGCCGAGAAAAACAATGGTTGGTACGATGCCTTCAATGGCTTATTTTTAAAAGGTGATGGCAATGGAGCTTTTGACGCTGTGCCTAGTGCCGTATCGGGTTTCTATGTATCGGGTGATGCACGTTCCATTACGTCTCACACGAATACAACAAGACAACGGCAAATCATAGTGGGTCAAAATTCGGGAGAAACCTTAACATTTATTATAAACACAAGCCCTGAAGACTTGCCTGCTGCAAGCAGGGGCACATCATTAACGCAGGGCAAGCGTCCTGCGATAAGGTAAGAATGTATGGTAGAAGCAAGATATACGATAGAATTACTCGGTGACTTCGGCGCAGAAGTGGACTTAAACTTAGTGGACGTACAAGAAGGCATACGCGTATATGAACTATCCGTAGAGTATGAACAAGCACAAGTACCACCGCCAATCACGCTACGCTGGAAAATTCCTGCGTTGAATACCAAAGGCGTTTGGAAAAGCGGTAGTCTCTACGATAAACGGATGCAATACGATTGGGAGTTGGAACACCTCCAAGCGCGCGTATCAGTGAATGCACCCGTTATCAATATTTTTGGGCATCAAGATGAAAATGTCCTCACCTTCGCTTGCGAGGATGCGATAAATATGGTGGAAATGAATGCCCTCTTGCGCGAAGAGGACAATTGTATGTATTGTCACTTGAGCTTTTTCAAAGAAGCGCATCCTGCTATTCGTTCCTATCGCACGCGTATTTGGATAGATGAGCGCGACATCTTGTTTTCGGAAGCTTTGCAAAGTGTAAGCGATTGGTGGGCAAGTTTTGAAGCCTACAAACCTGCGCCTGTACCTGCATTGGCGAAAGCCCCCTTATACTCAACTTGGTACAATTTTCACCAATCCCTAGATGTAGATATTCTACTCGAAGAGTGCCGAATAGCGAAAACATTAGGTTACGAACTCATCATTTTGGATGATGGATGGCAAACAATGGACAGTAACCGAGGCTATGATTATACAGGCGATTGGCTACCTGACCGCATCCCGAATATGGCAGAATTTGTGGCGCAAGTACATGCTATTGGAATGAAGTTCGCGCTTTGGTATTCTGTACCATTTTGTGGTAAAAAATCAAAAGCCTATCAGCAATTTAAGGGCAAATTTCTAACCGAAGAACACCGTTGGGCACCTGTCTTTGATCCGCGCTATCCCGAAGTGCGGCAATATTTGATTGATAAATACACCAATGCGGCAAAAGAGTGGAATTTGGACGGCTTCAAGCTCGACTTTATTGACGATTTCAAGGTCTATGAAAGCACCGAACTCACCAAAGCCAATGGACGTGATTATGCGAATGTGAACGCCGCTGTAGCACGACTATTGACAGATGTGATGGAATCACTCCGCGCCATAAAACCCGATATCGTCATCGAATTTCGACAGCAATACATCGGGCCGACCATGCGAAAATTTGGGAATATGTTTCGTGCCTTCGATGCGCCGAACGACCCTGTTTCCAATCGCATTCGTATCACGGATGTGAAGTTGCTTTGTGGCAACACAGCCCCACATTCGGACATGATAGAATGGCATCCCGATTCTTCTGTAGAACGATCAGCAGTCCAAGTTTTGAGTAGTTTTTTTGGTGTGCCACAAATGTCTGTACATCTACGTTCACTCCCCGAAGCGCATCTAAAAATGCTTGAGTTCTATAATAACTTTTGGCTCGAAGTGGCAGATGTAATTCTAGCTGGTGCCTTCCGACCGCACCAACCTATTGCAAATTATCCTATTTTGGAAGCTGCAAAAGATGGGGAGCTTGTAGTAGGCGTATATGAGAATAGTGTAGTGTCTATTGATACTACAAAATACCACAAAATAGATTTGCTAAATGGTAAAATGAGCGAAGATATTGTATTGAAAAACACAGGAGAACGCACGCCTTATCAACTGACTGTTTGGGATTGTCAAGGGAATATTCAAAAAAGTACCTTACTTGATGTACAAAGCGGTATTTTAGCAATTGAAGCCCCTGCTGCGGGCTTGATTCGCCTAGCAAAACAAAATGCTTAAAATAGATGTGAGAGGTAAGATATGAAACCCGCCTGTCCGTCGGACAGGTGTAAGACTTTTTAGGGTCTTAGTCTCATAGATCACCCCTCATATCTCAAAATTTAAACTCATGGAGAGCACCATTTCTAACATCGACCTCGCCATCGTTATTTCCTACTTCGTAGTGGTTTTAGCGATAGGTTTTTGGATTGCACGACGCACGAAAACGGGCGAAGACCTCTTCCTCGGCGGGCGTTCCTTTGGTTGGGGCGTGATTGGCTTATCGCTTTTTGCATCCAATATTTCCAGTTCTACTATTATTGGACTATCGGGCGCGGCTTATACGACGGGCATCGTAAATTCTGTATATGAGTGGATGTCGGGTTTGCCCCTGATTATTGCCGCCATGATTTTCATTCCGCTCTACCTGCGTTCTCGGATTACCACGATACCTGAATTTCTAGAACGGCGTTTCGATAGGCGTTCACAGTTATTCTTTTCGGGCGTATCTATTTTCACGACTATCCTTATTGAAACAGCAGGCGCATTATATGCAGGTACGCTCGTTTTACAAGCCTTTTTTCCGAATCTCGTGATGTGGCAATCTGCCTTAGGTTTGGCACTAGTCGCAGGTATTTAT
>CALGLY010000780.1 GCA_937959095.1 uncultured Saprospiraceae bacterium | reverse complement strand
TAAAGGTTCCATTATTATTCCCACAAGTACTAGGTTGAGTAGCTGTAACACTCAATTGAAAACTTGAAAAATTATCAATCGTAATACTTTCTGTACCTGTACAGCCTGTTGCGTCTGTAATTGTTATGGTATACGTTTCTGGACCTAGAGTATTGAAAAAAGAATTGGAAGTCGCTCCAAAACCTATATCATAAGTATAGGGCGGCACGCCTCCTGCACCTGTTATATTGAATGTTCCTGTAGCATTTCCACAGAGGGAAGACGAAACATTAGAAAATGAACCACTTACAGGCGCAGCTTCATTGATTTGTATGCTTGTTTCGGCTCTACATCCAAAATTATCTGTTACCACTAGTTGGTATACACCAGCACTTAAATCATTAAACGTAGGCGTAGTAGAAGTAATACCATTTAAACTATAGTTATAAGGTGGCACTCCTCCAGTAGCAGAAAAAGTTGCGCTTCCATTATTCTGGTCGCAGCTTTCTACTTGGGTATCAGTAGTATTGACGGTAAAGGAATTACAGTCAGGAGTGGAACTCATAAAACATTCTGAAAATTCAGAAGTGTTGCCAGATGAACTAGTCGCCACAGAGGTAATAATACTTGCATTGCTTACTACAGCGTTGAGCGACCAATTACCATTATTGTTAGCCGTAGTAGATCCCAGAAATGTCATACCTTGACACACATCATCAGGGCAGATCGTAGTGCTTGAAATATAGACTTCTATCAGGTCATTGCGCGCAGCAATTCCTGTTATTTGATTATTATTTAGCGTTAAAATAGTAGGTGTTGTTGGGTTTTGGTTGCCTCCATTTGCAATATTGATACCATGCAGGTTATTGCAAATAAAGGAATTTTGCTGTATTTGACATCTGCTAGAACCAGATGTTATTCGTATTCCGCGTTCATTGTTAGAGATAATATTACCGTCTTGTGCTGTAGGTCCTCCAACAATATTATTATTACTATTAAATAAAATCACACCACAATATTCGTTACCTGGCGTATAGGTTTGAGCATAATTTGTGCCGAGATAGTTGCCTACAATACTGCAATTACTAGAGTTTTGTTGCAATACAATGCCGCAGCCATTATAAGGACCTCTAGGACTTACATTATTCCAGTAATCTTGTTCCCAACCACAATCATAAATTACATTTCCTCTATTTCTGCCACCTATAATACATTCATCCGATTGCTCTATTTCTATTCCATCATCTGGCCAGTTTCTAATTTCAAGTGCATATATCTCTGTATTATCTGCTCTCTCTACAGTTATTCCATTTACAGGCAGCGTCCATGCCGTTGCAATACCATCTATAATGATTTGTGGCGTATAATCAAAACCTACTCCAAAACCAGATTGGGTAGTTCCATCAATGATTGTTTCATCATCGGTAAGTGTAGGTAATTCCAAACCTGTAGCTGTACCTACATATATAATGTGTGGACCCGTACCAGGAATATCGAATTCAATTGTATTTGGTCCAGCTGAATTATTTGCACATTCGATAGCTGCCCGCAAAGAACCATCTCCGCTATCATCTGTATTAGTGACCGTAATAACTTGATTGTCGCAAAATGTGCTATTAGCAGAAATGACTTGACAACTAGAAAAGGCAGAAGTGTTTAGATTCGTATCAGTAGCCGTTACCGTTAGAACATCATAATTCGTCAAATTAGGTGTGCCTATATAAATCCAATCTCCATTACTATCTGCGGTGACAGCAGTGAAGAAAAGAAAACCTTGACAATCAGAATTGGGGCAATTGGTATCAAGGGTAGCAGAAGGAACAAGGAACAGCTCTACTCTCGAATTTGGAGGTGCAGTACCTGTCATTACAGTAGGCGTTGCTCGTGTTATAGTAGGTGTAGTTATATTTTCATTTGCAGCATTTATAAGTTGAATGGCAGCATCATTGCAAACAAAAGCATTAGAACTAATGGCACAATTGGATGCTGAATTTATTTCTATTCCTATAGGATTAAAGACGATAGAGTTCTTATCCTGAATACTCGTTTCTCTTCCAATAAAATTATTATTCGCACCAGCTTCTATTGAGATCCCTGCATATTCATTGCCATCATTAAATTGAAAAAGAGCATCTCTAGAGCCTATTATATTGCGAGTAATAATACAAAAGCTAGAGTTCCCTCGAAGCCGAATACCAGAGCCTTCATAAGGACCAGAAGGAACGACATTTGGATAAAAATCTTCTGCTTCTCCATTGCTATAAATAGCATTATTATCAATGGAGACATTTCTAGCATTGAATACATCAATGCCATTATATGGGAAATTTCGGATACCTATCGTGCTAATTATACAATTATCGCCTCTAATATTTAAGCCATTGACAGGTTCCGTCCAGTTGCCTAGACTGCCATCTAATATGACACGAGGTGCGCTGTTATCACCAAGTATATTTGCTCCGTCAATAGTCGTTTGGTCGTCTAATAGTGTGAGTGGTTCACCAGTTATAGAGCCAACATAGATAACATGAGTAGTAAAATTAGGAAGATCAAATACAATTTGATTAGCTCCAGGTGTATTATTTGCACACTCAATAGCTGTGCGTAAAGAACCAGGACCAAAATCACTTGTATTTGTAACGGAGAGACTGCAAGAGGTCTGTGCTGATAAAGTACTACTAATACCTATCACACACCACAGGGCAAAGGAAAGCCAGTGAGGGACCATATTTTCTTTCTTTTTGTAAAAATTGAGCCTTTAAAATTTTCTTTAAGGATAAAAGAGCCTGATTAAATAGATAAAATTAAAAAGATTTTAACTTCGCTACCATACCAAACAGAAATTACTATAGCATAGAACTCAATAATTACATTTGTTTTTAGATATTCATGGATAAAGATAGAGTTAGATAAACCAACTCAACTTCATAGACGTAAAATTCAACCGAAAGTTTCGTTTCCATGTTGTATTTTCATCTTTTAAATGGTTTAAATTTCAACTTATCCGTTAAAACTGCGTGAGATTATGGCGTTACAAAACTACGAGATTCGTACTATACAACCAAAAGATAACGAACAAGTAGCGAAAATTATTCGGCAAGTTATGACCGAATTTTTATGTGTGGGAGAAGGTTATTCTATTAATGACCCTGAAGTGGACAATATGTATGCCGCTTATGAAGGGGAAGGTGCGTGCTTTTTGGTGCTAGAATATGAAGAAAAAGTAATTGGCTGTGGCGGCATTGCACTTTTGGCAGGTGGTGGCGAGACAA
>CALGLY010000779.1 GCA_937959095.1 uncultured Saprospiraceae bacterium | reverse complement strand
TTCTGGAATAGTTGGGCGGTGAAACAAAATATTGTAGTCGTGATATGTGGTTCTGCCACTTCATGGATGATTCAGAAAGTGGTCAATCACACAGGAGGTTTGCACAATCGCATCACGCGGTCTATCTATTTAGCTCCATTCACGCTGAGTGAAACTGAAGCTTATTTAAAAAACCAAGAAGTCTATTTTGATCGCTATCAGATTGTCCAGATTTACATGGCAATGGGTGGCATTCCGCATTATCTCAATGCCTTAGAAGCAGGCCGAAGTGCCGTTCAAAACATCGAGCAAGTTTGTTTTTCGCAAAATGGTATCTTGAAGCAGGAATTTACGCGCTTATACCCATCGCTTTTCTCGAATGCAGATAAGCACATCCAGATTATTCGAACCTTAGCGCAAAGTCGGCAAGGACTTACCCGTTTGCAATTGATGAAAAATGGTAATATCTCGAATGGCGGCGGTCTCACAAAGACCTTGGAAGAACTAGAACATTCAGGTTTTATATCCATCTATCACCCGTTCAATAAGAAAAAGAAGGAAAAACTCTACCGTTTGACGGATGAATACTCGCTTTTCTATCTGCAATTCATTGAGGACAATATCCATGAAGGCAATGCTATTTGGCAACAATTGAGCCAAACCCAGTCTTTCAAGACGTGGAGTGGTTATGCTTTTGAGAATATTTGTCTAAAACACATTCCGCAAATCAAAAAAGCATTGGGTATTTCAGGAATCTATTCTCGTTCTTCGTCCTTTTATAAAAAAGGTACAGCAACAAATAAGGGCGCGCAAATTGATTTATTGATTGATAGAAACGATCACGTTATCAATTTAATTGAGGTGAAATTTTACAATGAAAGCTTCAGCATGACCAAAGCTTATGCCGAAGAACTTCGTAATAAAGCAAGTGTTTTTCGCGGAGCAACAAACACTAAAAAGCAACTTACTTGGGTTATACTCACTACTTTTGGACTGCAACACAATCCGCATAGTTTAGGCTTAGTACAGAACGTTTTGACCTTGGATGACTTATTCGATGAATAAATCAGCTACCCCAAAATCCGCGCCTTCGCCTTCAACTGATACACCTTCCCGATAGGCAGTAGCACATTCCCCACTGCTAATTGATTGCCTTCCAAAGAAGAGACCTTATGCACATTCACGATATAGGATTTATGGATGCGCTCGAAGGCACTATTGGGCAAGTCATTTTCCATGGCAGAGATGGTTTTCCGCACGATTTTTACTTCTTCATTCTGCAAAAATACTTTCAGATAATTGCCCCACGATTGGATATAACTGATGTCGGAAAGCTTGATTTTGTAGACGATTTTATTGTCTTTCAAACTCATATATTCTGCATTCTCGACTTTTGGAGGGGCAGCTTCTGGTGCAGACTGCACGTCAAATTCGCGCTCTAGTTGCAGTTGTTTTTTTAGGCGTTGCAGGGCTTTTATAAAACGAGCAATGCGGACAGGTTTATGCAGATAATCCACCACTTGGTCATAGTCGAAGCCTTGTAGCGCGTAGTCGGTATAGGCAGTCGTGAAGATGACTTTAGGCGCAGCACTTTTCAGGCTATCCAGCAATTCAAAACCTGTCAGGTCAGGCATTTGAATATCGAGTAGCAGGGCATCTACTTGGTTTTTATTCAAGAAATTGAGCGTCGAAATACCATCGTAGCAGTTGCCGACTACTTCCACCTCGTCTATTTTTTTGCAATAATCTTCTAATATCGTGTGTGCTAGTGGTTCATCATCTACGATTAGTAATTTTATTTTGCTCATATCTCAATTATCAAATTTACGATGTAGCGGTCGTCTGTTTCGCTTATTTTTAGGTCGTGTTGCTTCGGATAAATAATATCCAAACGTCGTTTCGTGTTTTCAAGACCAATATTTGTCTTCACGACTTTTTTGTTATGAATAATGCTATTGGAAACTTCAAAATGCACCTTGTTTTCTGTGCTTGTAATGCTCAAATGGACGAAACTCTTCTGTACAGGATGTGTCCCATGCTTGAAGGCATTTTCAATAAAAGGCAAAAAAAGCAAGGGTGCAATTTTCAGGCGTTCGTTTATCGGCTCGAAGGTGGTTATCAGTTCGCAATTCTTGGTCAGGCGCAGTTTTTCGAGTTCGATATAGGCTTTTATTAATTGTAATTCTTCTTCCAGATTTACTTCTTTCATTTTAGAAAAACGCAGGTGATAGCGCATCACCTCGGAGAGTTCGAGGAGCATTTCGCCACCTTGCTCTGAGTCTATTTTATTGATGGCGTAGATATTATTCAGGGTATTAAATAGAAAGTGCGGATTGATTTGTGCTTTGAGGGCATTCAGTTCTGTTTCAGCGGTTTTGGCGCGGAGTTCTTGGAGTTGGTATTGATTAATTAAACCACGTTTAACGTACTGGAATCCCGTCGTACTTACTAGAAAAAAACAAACATTTGTGAAGTCTTGAAGCCATAGCACTAAGTCAGGGATTCCTTCTCTTTCACCCAATAGGTCATACATTAGGCGTAGTACTAGAATAGTAATAAAGATAAGTAGTAAAGTATAAAGAATATAAGGCTTATACTTTCGCTTATCGAAGAACATTTCTTTTATATCAAAGTGTGCATACACCGCGCTTATCATTGGTATGAAAATCAATACAACCTTCGTTATTTCTATCGAAAGTATTTCCCCTTCATCAACTTCAAGCCATATAATTATTGAAAGGAATGAAATTATTGCAAGCCAAATCAGACTATGATATACCCATCGTTTTTTTAGAAATGTTATCATGCTACAAAGGTATAGACTAAAATACTATTTGATGGTGAAATGTGATAAAGGACGTTCATCACAGAAAATTATCTGTTTGCCACAGTAAGTCACCATCTGCTCACTATTTCTTTTTTATGGAATCGTAGGTCTATATATTTGTAGTGTCAATATGAAATTGATAAAAATACATTTGATGACCTGTAACTTTTAATAGCATTCAAGCGTCCTATCGCAAAATTTAAAACCCGATATTCTTTTTTCACTCTGTAAAAGGATTTAACTCGATTGTTTATGCAACTACGAATTAGCAACTTATCCAAGACGTACCCAAATGGTACAAAAGCCCTAAACGATGTCAGTCTTACGATTCCAACAGGAATGTTTGGCTTGCTTGGCCCGAATGGCGCAGGCAAATCCACCCTCATGCGAACGATTGCCACGCTACAAGAACCCGATAGTGGGAGCGTTCAGTTAGGCGATATAGATGTACTCAAGCAAAAGCACGAACTGCGTAAAGTACTCGGTTATTTGCCACAAGAGTTTGGCGTATATCCGCGTGTGAGTGCTGTTGATTTATTGACGCACATGGCGGTACTGAAAGGAATTACCAACAAAGGCGAGCGCAAAGACTTAGTGAATGCACTACTAGAACGTGTGAATCTCGCCGATCATCGCAAAAAAGCAGTAAGTGGTTATTCAGGCGGTATGCGACAGCGTTTTGGCATCGCGCAAGCACTCATTGGTAATCCGAAGTTGATTATTGTAGATGAACCTACCGCAGGTCTCGACCCTGGCGAAAGAAATCGTTTTTATAATTTGTTATCTGAAATTGGTGAAAATGTCATTGTGATTCTCTCCACGCATATCGTGCAGGATGTGAAGCAATTGTGTTCCAATATGGCAATTATCAATCAAGGCAATCTACTGTATAGTGGCGCACCGAATACCGCGATAGATGCCCTACAAGGTGCTATTTGGGAAAAATCCATTGACAAATCCGAAATGGAAGCCCACGCACAACAATACCAACTCATTTCCAGCAAATTGGTATCGGGCAAGCCTGTTATTCATATCCTTAGTCCAGAAAACCCAGGTAATGGATTCAAGCATATAGATGCCGACCTAGAGGATGTCTTCTTTGCGAATGTGATGGGACTTGCGCCTACGCCCGTAGCGTACATTAAATAATGTCTCCCTGTAATTGTATCTCGATTGTTTCAACAAATGAACTAGGCGATAATTATTCATTATCAATTATTCATTCTTAATTAAAAAATCATGTTCGCAGAATTTTTTAAATTTGAATTCAAAAGTCGGTTACGCCAACCGATGATCTATATATTTTTTCTCCTCAATTTCTTGATGGTACTCGGTGCAATCTGCTCCGACAACCTTACTATTGGTGGCTCGACGGGCAATGTAAATGGCAATTCACCGCACACCGCCATGTTCTATACCTCTTTTATGACCTTCATTTTTGGAGTATTAATGACCGCTGCCTTCATGGACTCCGCTGCGCGTCGAGATTTTACGACTAAATTTGACGGTATTCTCTTTTCTACACCCCTCAAAAAATTTGATTACTTACTAGGCCGCTTTTCAGGCGCGACCTTGGCGGCTTGCATCCCGATGTTGGGGGTACTTTTAGCGGTTTTTGTATCAGGTTTCACGCCTTGGCTAGAACCTGACGAAATCGGGCCGAATTATTTGATGACTTACGTGAATGCCTTCTTCATCTTCATCCTTCCTAACACCTTGCTTGCAGCAGCTTTGGTGTTTGGGTTAGCGGCATTATTTCGTTCTAGTATCATGTCTTTTTTAGGTGCGTTTGCACTGATTGTAGCCTATGGAATTTCTTTAAGCTACACCAGCGATTTAGATAATGAACAACTCGCTATGCTCCTTGATCCGTTTGGAATTAATACCTATAGCATCTTGACGAAATACTGGACAGTAGATGATAAAAATACACAAATTTTCAGCCTTTCAGGCATGATGCTTTGGAATCGAGTGCTTTGGGTGAGTGTGAGTTTAGGCATCTTTTTCTTAACCTATTTGCGCTTTAGTTTTACTAGAAAAAAATCAAGAAAGGAACGCAAAGCATTGGTGGCAAAGTCCCCTGTTATGAAACCAATTTTTGCACCGATGGCAGCTTTGCCTAGTGTTACGATTAAGGATACTGTAGGAACGTATTTTAGTCAATTTTTAAATCAATTTCGCTTAGAATTTTGGGGTATTCTGAAGAGTGCTGCCTTTATAGTAATCATGGTTTTGGGCATTATGAATATGTGGGGCGCGATTGATAGCGCAGATACGTGGTACGGTACAGGGAATTTACCTGTGACTTATATTATTGTAGATGCTATTCGTGGTTCGCTCTATATTTTCTTGATTGTCATTATCACCTTTTATAGTGGCGCATTGGTATGGCGTGAGCGTGATGCTAAGATGAGTGAGTTTTTCGATGCATCTCCTTTCCCTTCTTGGGTACCTTTTTTAGCTAAATATACCTCGCTTTTGGGCGTTACCGCTATCATTTTAGCGGTAGGTATTTTGCTTGGTGTCATCGTGCAAGCGTATAAAGGCTATACCAATTTTGAGCTGGGCGTTTATATCAAAGAACTGCTAGTACTTGACTTCTTGGGCTTTGCCGTCTTCATTGCCTTGGCGATGTTCATACAAGTTTTAGTCAATAATAAATACTTAGGCTATTTTGCGTTTATTGCTTTTGTAATGGCAAATTTATTCATTTGGGATGCGCTAGAAATTACGAACAACCTCTTTATTTTTGGAGCAACACCAAGTTATACCTATTCGGATATGAACCAAATTCAGCCTTTTGCTAAGAGTTTGACTTGGTTCAATATTTATTGGCTTCTATTTTCTGGCTTTTTATTGATTGGAGCGATTCTGTTATGGGTGCGTGGTAAGAATTTAAACTTTAGTGATCGCATGGGTATCGCTCGTTGGCGTTTCGATAAGCGTATGGCTCTGACTACGGTATTGCTAGGCATATTTTGGTTCGGAACGGCAGGTTTTTTGTTCTATAATACAAGTATTGTGAACGACATCGTGCCAGAAGAAACGCAATTATCACAGCAAAAGCAATACGAAGAAAAGTATAAGCAATATGAGGGGATGCCACAGCCGCGTATCACGGATATTGCCTATAAAATTGATATGTATCCAAAGGAGCGCGACTTTGTAGCCGAGGCAGATTTGACATTGAAAAATAAGACAGCGAAACCTATTAAGGCACTCCATTTTACAACACCTCAAGACTTTGAAGTGGAACTAGAAATAGAAGGTGCGACCCTAAGTCTGCAAGATGATAAATTGCATTATCGCATCTATGATTTAGTCACGCCTTTGGATACCAATGCGACGATGTCGGTGAAGGTAAAATCGAACTATTATACCAAAGGCATTGAAAATGAAGTGACACTAACTACAGTGGTACAGAATGGGACATTCGTGAATAATAAGTCCTTCATGCCTGTCATTGGCTATACGCCAGATTTTGAAATTTCAGATAAAAAAGAACGCAAAGGACGCGAGTTGCCACAGCGTGATCGCATGAAAAAACTGACGCACAATTGCTCCGCAGCTTGTAGCAATACTTACATTTCTTCGGATTCAGATTGGGTAAATGTTTCTTCTATTGTCAGTACAAGTAACGATCAGATTGCAATAGCTCCTGGCGCATTAGTACGCGAATGGGAAGAAGGCGACCGTCGCTTTTTTGAATACAAATTGGATAAACCTGTACTGAATTTCTACTCCTTCATTTCTGCCGAATATGAAGTAGCACGAGAAAAGTGGAACGATGTAGATTTGGAAGTTTATTACCATAAAGGACACGAATACAATGTGGACAAAATGATGAAGTCCATGCGAAAATCCTTAGAGTATTATTCCGATAATTTCTTGCCTTATCCGCATAAGGAAGCGCGTATTATTGAGTTTCCACGCTATGCAAGTTTCGCGCAGGCATTCCCTGGCACAATGCCGTATTCGGAGAGTATTGGCTTCATTGCAGACTTAGAAAGTGAAGGCGCGATAGATGGCGTATATTATGTAGTAGCACACGAAATGGGACACCAATGGTGGGCGCACCAAATCATAGGCGCAGAAGTGCAAGGCGCGACGATGCTTTCGGAAACCTTCTCACAATATTCTGCCCTCATGGTGATGGAAAAAGAATACGGCAAGGACAAAATGAAGCAATTCCTAGAATACGAAATGGATAGATATTTGCGGAGCAGAAGTGGCGAACGCGACAAGGAATTGCCCCTCATGTACGTAGAAGATCAAGGCTATGTACATTACCGAAAGGGTAGTGTGATTATGTACGCCTTGAAGGAATATATCGGAGAAGATAGTCTGAATACAGCAATGCGTCGCTATGCAGAAGCGGTGGCTTATCAAGAAGCTCCTTACACGAATACGCTCGAATTTATGACCTACTTAGAGGCAGTCACGCCTGATAGTTTGAAGTATTTCGTAGATGATTCGTTCCGTAAAATTGTGCTTTATAGTAGCCGCACCACGGATGCCACCTACAAGGAATTAGACAATGGTAAATACGAAGTAAGCTTCCAAGTAGAAGTAGAAAAATTCGAGGCGGATAGCTTAGGAAAGGAACTCAATGTGCCAATCAATGACTATATCGACATTGGCATTTACCGCGAAGCGGAAGAAAATCAGGAGTTTGGAACGCCTATTTATTTGGAGCGGG
>CALGLY010000778.1 GCA_937959095.1 uncultured Saprospiraceae bacterium | reverse complement strand
AGAAAGAGACAGATAAGATAATTCACAAGTTTATAAATTGAACTTGTAAAACTAGAAGGTCTCGCTTCTCGCAGTCCGCAGGACGGTCTCACTTCTCGCCTCTATAAAAAAACGTACCTTAGCCATATACTTAACTCTCATGGCGAATAGAAATAAAAACATTCCTTGGTATGGCGGATTCATAGCAATTTCTCTAGTAGTTGCGCTTGTGTATACCTGTTCCACACCTAGCAAAACCGCTGATATAGCAAGAGTAGATTTCAATTTTCATATTCGCCCCATTCTTTCAGATAAGTGCTTCAAATGCCATGGACCTGATGCAGCAGAACGTC
The DNA here is from genome assembly GCA_937959095.1 of uncultured Saprospiraceae bacterium. Taxonomy (GTDB): domain Bacteria; phylum Bacteroidota; class Bacteroidia; order Chitinophagales; family Saprospiraceae; genus JAAUTG01. The sequence goes on along the minus strand of CALGLY010000778.1, from coordinate 8,238 downwards.
AAGCAGACTTGCGACTAGACACTAAAGAAGCTCTCTTTGGAACGCTCAAGAAGGAGACGAAAAGGGTAGTGGTAGCAGGTGACTTAGAGCAATCAACTCTTTGGCAACGCATCATTAGCACGAATCCTTCGGAACAAATGCCGCCACCTGAATCTCATCTTGCTTTGACGGATGCAGAAATAGAATTAATAGAACGCTGGATAAAAGAAGGCGCATCTTATAAGCCGCATTGGGCATTCCATCCTCCTGAAAAATATGATTTACCTACTGTCCGAAATGAAAAATGGACGCGAAATGAGATTGATTATTTCGTCCTTGAAAGAATGGAAGCACAGGGCTTGACTCCTAGTAAAGAAGCCCAAAAAGCACACCTACTAAAACGCCTTGCCTTCGATTTGACAGGCTTGCCTCCTTCCATTGAATTACAGGAGCGTTTCCAAAAAGATAAATCCGAAAAAGCATACGAAGCTATAGTTGATGAACTCTTAGCAAGCCCACACTACGGTGAAAAGATGGCGATTCATTGGCTTGATGTGGCGCGTTATGCGGATTCGCATGGCTACCAAGATGATGGACTCCGAACCATGTGGCCTTGGCGCGACTGGGTAGTACATGCCTTCAATGAAAATTATCCATACGATAAGTTCGTGACTTGGCAATTGGCAGGAGATTTACTGCCCGAAAAAACAAAGGAAACGCTACTTGCTACGGGTTTCAATCGCAACCACAAAATCACACAAGAGGGCGGCGTGATAGACGAAGAATACCGCATTGAGTACGTTACCGATCGTACGAATACTTTTGGGAAAGCTTTTCTCGCGCTTACGTTTGAGTGTGCAAAATGCCACGACCATAAATACGATCCCATTTCACAAAAAGATTATTATAGTACTTTTGCTTTCTTCAATCAAGTACCAGAAAAAGGGTTAGTTGGGGACATTTCATTGGCCTCTTTAGCTGATCCTCCGAAGATGAAAATCACAGAAGAAGACGTGCAAGGCATTCTTGATTTTATCAATAAGAAAGATACAATGGCTGTGGAGGTGATGGTGATGCAAGATTCTATTGGACTGCGTGCGACTCAACTGCTTAGTCGCGGAGAATATGACGCGCCTGCGGATACGGTTGCTTTTTCTACGCCAGCATCGATATTGGTGTTTGATACGAGCCGATTTGCTCAAAATCGCTTGGGACTAGCCAAATGGCTAATGGATGACCAAAATCCCTTGACTGCACGCGTGTTCGTGAATCGGATATGGCAAGAATTTTTCGGGCGTGGTATCGTGAAAACAGCGGGTGATTTCGGGATGCAAGGCGAACTCCCGACCCACTTAGAACTCTTGGATTATTTAGCCATTGATTTTCGCGAAAAGGAATGGGATATTAAGCAATTAGTGAAGCAAATCGTGCTTTCTGCTACCTATCGCCAATCGGCAGTGATAAGCAAAGAACAGCTTCGCCTCGATTCTGAAAATAAGTATCTAGCGCGTGCGCCTCGTCTGCGTTTGAGTGCTGAGTTAATAAAAGATCATGTGCTGGCGAGTAGTGGTTTGTTGAATCGAGAAATAGGCGGGCCGAGCGTGAAACCTTATCAGCCCGAAGGCGTGTGGGAAAGCGCGAGTTCGGGGCGAGGACAGTTGGCAGAATACATCCAAGATAAAGGCGATGATTTATATCGACGAGGGATGTATGTCTTCATCAAACGGACAGTGCCACCACCTTCCATGTTGCTTTTCGATGCCTCGAATAGAGACCAATGCGAGGTGCGTCGCTTGCGTACCACTACGCCTTTGCAAGCCCTCGCGCTACTCAATGATCCTTATGTGCTAGAAGCCTCGCGAGTACTTGCAGAGCAATTAATGACTACTGAAAAGGATAGCGAAATAAGGTTAGAAGTGGCTTTCCAACGCATTCTTTGTAGAATGATGGAGCAGGAAGAACGCGACGTGATATTGTATTATTTTGAAGAAGAAAAAAGACATTTTAAAAACCAGCCCGAAAAAGCAAAACAAGTACAAGAAGTAGGCGATTATCCGCTCGCTGAAATAGAAGATACTGTGACTTTAGCCGCGCTTATCCAAACCATCCACTTGATGTATAATATGGAAGAAGCGACGATGAAAACGTGATTATAAAAAAACGCTTCGCCGAAAGTAATCAGCGAAGCATTTTTTTATTTAAAATCAAAAATAACTATCTCTATTGTCGCATTAAGCGAACGACTTTAGGTTCTGCAGTTCCTATTTTATAGCTTAGGAAATAGACCCCTGTCGGCAAATCTCTAACATCTATGCGGGTATGCACGCCGCTTAGGTCGCGTTCCTCTTTCAAGACCAATTTTCCTGCTGCATCGAAGAGTTCCAGTTCTAGTGGTGCTTCTACGAAACTCGTGAAGGTCAAATTCAAGTGATCGCTGAATGGGTTCGGGAAAATTCGATAAATTTCAGCCTCTACAAGGTTTCGACTGATCACTTTCACAGGCGATGTGAATTCGTGATAATAATCCTTCGAGCTATTTTCACTTATCGAGCGAATACGGAAGAAGTAAAGATCACGAATACCCTGCGTTTCAAGTTCGTAGTTCGTTACACGTCCTGAAATGATTCCTTTGGCATCTACTTTTCCATTGGATAAAGGTTCAAAATCGCGCCCATTGAAAGAGCGTTCCACAATGAATTCATCGGCATAGAATTCTGGTTGAGTCGTCCAAGAAACCACTGCACTTTCAGAACCTTTGTAGCTAGCATCACAGGATACTATCGCAGTCTGTAATTCGCCATCGTAACGTGTAATTTCTACATCATCAATCGCGATGCCAGGGAAGTTACCTGTATTACTAGAGCGGAAGACAAAGCGGAAGGCTACATTTTTCTGACCTGCTAGGCTCGTAATATTGGTATAGGCAAGTTCCCAATCGCTCTTAGATAGCCCGAAGTAAGAAGTGCCTTCTACGAAACCTGCGCCTTCTAGGTTTTCATTAGTGAAATCGTACCAGTTATTTGATTGTTCATTATTCAAGATATTCCAACTACGTCCTTTGTCTAAAGAATATTCCACGAGATAGCCATGAAATCCGCCTTTTATGAAGGCTTTCGACCAAAAACTAAACTCATAAATACCTGGCTCTGATAAATCAAAATTCGGCAAGTAGAGCATGGTTTGGGTATTTTTCTCATAGAACAAAGAATCAATTGCTGTAGAGAAAGCATAGTCGCCGCTATGGGTGCCATCTTTGCCAGGAACAGTACTATTTCCACGCTCGAAGGATGAACCGTTCAAGGTGAATGTCCCATAGTCTTCTGGATGACTATCAAAATCTCCACTATAGCCGTCATCGTCGGGCGTGTAAGGCGTTGGGCGATTCGGCAATACTTTTATAACACCTCCTACACTCAAGCTATCATTGATGGTGATAGAAACCTCGTATTCTCCAATTTCATTATAGACATGTGTTACTTGTTCGTCGGTACTAGTAGTGCCATCGCCTAAGTCCCATTGGTAGGACTCTGCTCCGAAAGACGCGCTGCCATCAAACTGTACATCTGCCCCTACATAAGTGATTCTATCAACAGCTAAGACTGCTTTGGGCGCAGCAAAGACATCCGTAGTGAACATCCCACGGCCGTAGGTGATTGCTAAAATTACATTATCAGAAGCCCGCAACTGGAGCATATCGGTACGTACCATTGGGATACCTCGATCCATAGACGGTGGTAGCCAAACGGTGTTATCACCATCTAATTTCTCGGTGAACCATACGCCTAATTCTGTCGCAATAGCTACTGTACCTGCTCTTTCAATTCCCCAACGTACAGGCATATCAGGTAGATCGCCCTCGCAGCCTACCCATGTTTGTCCGCCATCTTTCGAGGAGAAAATGTTATTCGAACGACCATAGTTCGATAGCGTGACCAATATATTATCAGGCTGCCCAGGTTCTACATAGATAGAAGAAACTACGGCATTGAAATCATTCAGTAAAACCCGCTCAAAGCTACTTCCTTCGTGGGCATTATCGATGCGATATAATTCACCTGAAAAATCCCCAACGTATATTCTATTAGAAGTATTCTGATCCGCATGTACTGCTGATACAGCAACTTCAGCATCTTGAATATCCATTAAAACGATTTCCCCATCACCCAATACTGGCCAGCGATAAAGATCGCCTTCATTGGTTTGAGAATACAGGATATTTGACTCATCGTCATAATCTGATGCACTTACGAAACTACCATTCAAGGATGCGCCGCCACCGAAGCTTTGTCCTTCGTCAATAGATAAGCCATAGTCCGCAAAATAGAGGGAAACCATCTGAATTTTTGGATCATCTTGATCGATATGTGCAAAGAAACCGTCACCACCTTGCACTTCTGTTGCATTGGAGATTGCAGTATCATCATTCAATCGAAGGCTACCATTATCCTGTGTACCTCCGATATAGAAATTGCGATAGGCTTCTGGGTGAATATCTCCTGCGTAGAATTGGGTTACATTGTAGCCTAAGTTACGATTCGGTGCATTTGTTCCACCATCCGTAGAGCGGAATATACCACCATCATTTCCGAAATAAAGGACTCCTTGGCGATCTTCATCATAAACTGCCATGTGCTGATCAGCATGTACATATTGCAAACCAAATCCACCAAACCAATGTGCGATTTGATTCCAACTGAACCCACCATCAAAACTACGGAAGAGATCAATGCCACCGACTACTAAGCGACCACAATCGAAAGGATCAACAGCAATGGTCAGGTCATACCAACCTTGACCGCGTGTAAAGTTAGGAATCCCCTCTACACTTTGCGGAATACCGCGTTCACTCCATGTATTACCACCATCTTCACTCCTATAAATACTAGAAGCATCGCCTCCCATATTTCCAAGTACATACATCATATTAGGATCGGCTTTACATACCGCCACTTCTGTTCTTGCTATTCCAGTAGGGAAGCCATCATTTCTAGAAAGATCTTCCCAATCTCCTACATCCGCAGTGCTAGAACGCCACACCTTTCCATTGGAGGATGCTACAAACATTCCATTCGATTCATTGTAGATAATTTCGTGCATATTGCCCGTTAGTATCAAGTCCCAAGTATCGCCTTGGTTGCTGCTACGATATAAGCCATTTGAAGTAGCTGCATAGACATCGCCCGAAGGATCCACAATCATATCCTGTGTGAAAGCAAAACGATTGCCACTGCCTCCACCTGTCACCTCTGTAAAAGGCAAAAGATCCCAAGTAGCACCGCCATCCATAGAACGATAGATGCCATTTCCGACAAATGAACTTCCGCCACCAGCATACAATTCGCCTGTGCCGAGAAACATCAATTGCGGATTATTCGGGTCTTGGGTCATTGAGCCTACCGTGAGGTTGGCAAGACCATCTCCCACAGGTACCCATCCCGGATCAAAGGCAGTGATATCCTCTGTTTTCCAGATACCACCACTCACTGCACCTGCCCAAACGGTCTTACCACTTGGGTCATTTTTATCTATCAAGATAGTACGAGTACGTCCTGCGATGTTTTTCGGGCCGCGTTCTTGGAAGCGAACATTAGAGAGATCATCGTTTTTTTGGTTTCTCAGTTGTTCTTGTTTTGCACGCGTTTGTGCTATCGCTTTTCGAAGACGCTCTACAGGCGGATAGCCCAATTCGAGGTCTTTCGTCCGCTCGAAGTTATCTTTCATAGCTTCTTCGATGCGTTGTGCTTTCTTTAACTTTACGGGTGCTTTCTGCGTTTCAGTGCTACCTTCTTGCTGCATTGCCCAAAAAGCAAAACCAGCTACAAAAGATACCGCCAAAACAATAAGTAGTATTCTCTTCATTGCAAATGTGGATTTATTTTTTATTTGGTATAAAAGATAAGGACTTGTTTCGTTGACTAGGGAGCTATGTTTATACTTTATGAATTCATAAAGCATCGTTATTTGTACTCTTTGTGCAAAAATAATAAATTATTAGCATGCCAAATGTCAATTTTCGGCAATCAGAGCTTGTTCTTAGATGAACGGACTTTATTTTACATTGAATTGGCCGAAATGCCATAGTATTCCAGATGGATCGTGCAGAAAACACTCGCGTCCCCAATCCCATGTTTTGATAGGGCTTAGTTTCACGTGTTCATATTTGTAGTGCAATTCGCGCTGCTTTAAGTCTTCCCAACACTTTTCTACATCATCTACCTCCAGAAAAACCATTGAATTATCTATCCAATCCTTCAAATAATAATCTTGCAGATAAAAGGCTAAATGCTCGTTTACTTTGAAAAGGCACATCTTCTCAGAGATCTCTACTTCTTGAAAGGCTAATTCCCTATAAAAGGTTCTGGATTCCTCAAAATTTTTCGCGCCAATAAAGGTTCGGATGCTAGTAGCTTGATAATTCATAGTGAAGCTTATCTAAATAGAACGCAAATTTTGACTTTCGACACATAAAGGGGCAAGGATTTCTTTAAATTTCGGGAAGTAAAAATAGATTTTTATAAATTCGCGTTTGTTAGTAATTATTGGAGAATGGTAGGAAAGAATCATTCTCTAGACTTTTAGAACGTTCTAGAAGGACGTTCTAAAAGTCTAAAATCCCTCTGCCGACAGGCAGTCAAATATCTAAAGTAAAATGATTCAACGGATTCAATCTCTATTCTTATTTTTATCCTCGGCAGGTTCGCTGAGCTTGTTTCAGTTTCCATTTGCAAATACCAAGGAAGGTGTTGCACAGTCCGAAATCTTTGCAGATAGCACCTACAATATCATGGATCATGTGGGACTAATTGCCATTTTTGCCTTAGCTGGCGTGATGGCATTTGCAGCTATTTTCTTATTCAAAAACCGCCCTTTACAGGCAAATTTGGGTAGAGTTGCATTGGTCGCCAATGTCATTGGTATTATCTTAGCCGTAGTGTTATATATGCAGGATGGCGTTATTCTGATGGATTCTTTAACCGTAAATGATGGAGTAGGGGCATACTTGCCTTTTGTGGCTATTCTATTTGCTGCTTTGGGTGTTTTTTATGTCCGAAAAGATGACAAATTGGTGCGCTCGATGGATCGCTTGCGCTAGGATTTAGAAGAGAGAGTAGAGATCACTTCGTTGAGAGAGTAGAGATTTTTTAGCCTCTATTCTCTCAATGAAATGGTCTCTACTCTCTGCTCTAAAGCTAATATATAAATTTATAGGAAACGCCTGCTCGCACCCAACGCCCAGGCATCGTCACGAGGTTCGTTTCTTTGTATTCTTCATCCAGTAAGTTCGTTGCTTCTGCGAAGATATTCAGCTTTGGTGTGCGCCAAGAAAGGCGTAAATCAAGTAGCGAATAATCATCCAAATTGAGGCGGTCGCTATAACGGAAGCGGATATTGCTGTATAAATTGGAAACCAATTTTACATCAAGCCCTGCGATAAATTGATGCTTTAGATTATCCAAGGCATAGCGCGAAAATTTAATATCCTCATCCGTCTCGATACTCGCATTGATGAAGGTATAGCCCAAATTCAATTGATTCAGCCAAGCTACATTTGGGAAAGAAAAATCCATAGAAGCATCCAACCCATTCATATTGATAGCTGCAAAATTGCGTGGCTGCCATTGGAGCGTATCCGCTGCTCTTGTCCAATCAATTCCCTCTTCGGTGTTGCGCTGAAAGAAACTTAGTTGTGCGTTGGTATTGCGCTTTTGGTACTTCGCACCCACTTCGTATGTGATTGCTGATTCGGGTTGCAAATCTGCATTTCCAATATTTGCGCGGTCTTCATAATAAAGATCGGTATAGGTCGGCACGCGGTAGGTTTGTCCTGCATTGGCATAGAATTTCACTTCATCCGATACGCGATAGCCCAAATCAATACCACCCAAAAAAACAGCATCGAAATCGGAATAATAATTGAATAAGACACCTGGCGTAATATCCAATTTTCCATCCAATAAACTCAAGCGATGCTCCGCGAAAACAGAAGTGGCTAAACGTTCGCGTTCTCCAAGATTATTACTCTCCAAGGTCGTGCGACTCACATCAATGCCTACGCCTGTAGTTCCCGCTTTGCTGCTATAGCTCGAATTGATTTCCAAGCCATAGGTATTTCCCTTATGATCGTTCTGATAAATAGATGGGTCTTGACGAACAAAGATGTATTTATCCACATTTCTGCGCCAATAGAGGCGTGGCTTCACGACCCAATTGTCCTTAATGATTTTATATTCTGCCGCCACAACACTTGTTTTCACTTCC